>JAHLFP010000051.1 GCA_018883715.1 Candidatus Allofournierella pullistercoris
TGTGACCCTCTGCTTGTAAGGCAGATGCTCTCCCAGCTGAGCTAAACTTCCACGCTGGAGCGGCTTACGAGGATCGAACTCGCTACCTCCACCTTGGCAAGGTGGCGCTCTACCAGATGAGCTAAAGCCGCATATAAAATGGTCGGAGTGGCGGGATTCGAACCCACGGCATCCTGCTCCCAAAGCAGGCGCGCTACCAACTGCGCTACACCCCGTCGTTAGGGCCCCTGTCTTGGGTGCCTGTTTAGTATACCGTGCCAGAGCCAATTTGTCAACGGTTTTTTTGAAATTTTTTTAAAAAATTTTGAAAACCGCCGCAAACCCGCTTAAACACTGGGTTTCTCCTCGTTTTCCGCATGGCGCATTTCCACTTCTGACTCCTCATTTTTGATTTCCCAGTGAATCAAAAGGGTCAAAGCGGCACGCAAAAGCACAATGGCACCCACAATTACAATCTCGCTCAGCTGACTTACTACTACAGTACGCAGAATCTCACTGCCCAGCTTAAACTCAAGACCCATGGCAAGTCCCTTTGCCAGCTTCAGGCGGGTCATTCTATCCCGGCGCAGACAGCCAATTACGCCCCGCACCCCTGCATAGATAATAATGCCAACGCCCACAAACTCAAACAGCAGGATAGCGGCCTCCACAATCTCCAGCAAAATCATATGTAAGAAATCCACTGCCATCGCCCTCGATTCGTTTCAAAGTGTTTTAATTTTAACAGATATGCTCCCCTGCGTCAATCCGCATCCTTCCATAAAAAACCAATTGTATTATATGTATTATGCCCATCTTCACCGCGCCCCTGTATCTTTTGTATGACTTTGTTACATACTTTTTCCTACCGGGGTGATATGATAATAAAAAATCGTTTTCTGGGCGTGTCCCAGCCATTTGATACAAAGGAGGCCTTTCCTATGGCAAAATTTGAAGTAACCACCCAAAATTTCGAACAAACTGTTCTGCAATCGGACAAACCCATTCTGGTGGAGTTCACCGCACCCTGGTGCGGCTACTGCCGCCGACTGGCCCCTGTTTTGGAGCGGATGAAGGACGAACCCGACATGCCTGACATCGGTGTGATTGACATCGACCAGCAGCCCGCACTGGCAGAGCGCTATTTTGTGGACACCATCCCCACCCTGCTGCTATTCCAAAACGGCAACCCCGGCCCGGCTCTGGTTGCTCCCGGCACTGCCAGCCAGATTAAAAACTGGATTGACGCACAGGAGGGCTGAACCATGACCAATACCTTGTGGGATGTGGTGATTGTGGGCGGCGGTCCGGCTGGCTACAGTGCCGCCTTGTACTGCACCCGGGCAGGCTTTTCCACCCTGGTGGTGGAGATGCTCAGCGCCGGCGGACAGATGGCCACCACCAGCGCCATTGAAAACTATCCCGGATTTGTGAAAAGCGTGGATGGCTTTGAACTGGCCATGAATATGCAACAGCAAGCGGAAAAGCACGGCGCACAAACCTTTTATGCCCAGGTGGAAAAGATGGAGTTGAACGGCCCCATCAAACAGCTGGAAACCTCGGAAGGCACACTGCAAGCCAAGACGGTGATTCTTGCCACCGGTGCAGACCCCCGTATGCTGGGCATTGACCGGGAGCAGGCACTGCGGGGACGTGGTATCTCCTATTGCGCCACCTGCGACGGCGGATTTTACCGCAACAAAACCGTTGCCATTGTGGGCGGCGGAAACTCTGCCGCCGAGGATGCCTTGACCCTTTCCAAGCTGTGCAGCAAGGTCTACCTTGTGCACCGCCGGGACAAGCTGTCCGCAACCCAAAGCTACCTGCTCCCTCTGCAAAAAGCCGAGAATATGGAGTTTGTCTGGAACAAAAAGGTGGTGGAACTGGGCGGAGAAAACCGTCTGGAGCGCATCACCTTGGAGGATACCCTCACCGGCGAGCAAAGCCAGCTGGAACTGGACGGCCTATTTGTAGCCATTGGACGGGTGCCCAACACCCAGCTTGTGGCAGGTCAGGTGGAACTTGACCCCCAGGGCTATGTGGTAGCGGACGAAACCACCCGTACAAACTTGCCCGGTGTTTTTGCAGTGGGCGATTTGCGGCAAAAACCCCTGCGGCAGGTGGTCACTGCCGTGGCAGACGGTGCCGTCGCCAGCAAGTTTGTGGAAGAATATCTGGCACATTGGGAAAATTGAGAAAAACACCCGCCTGAATGGGCGGGTGTTTTTTTGCGCTGGGCGATACAGGTTGTTTGTCTATATGGGTGTAAACCATTTCCCCCCTGCTGTTCTCCCCGCTTTAGGCGGGTCGTTTTTTGTGGAAAACAGTCATTGAAACAACAACAAAAACCTTTTATAATGACAAAGGATGAATTATTTTTCACAAAGGAAAACCGAGGGTATGACACAAACAACTCAAAAGAACAAAATCTGGCTTGCACTGGCACCCTGGCTTTTGCCCTGTGCCGTGTATGGGCTGGTTTGGCTGGTGTTTGGCGTGCGGTACGAGGTAAACGACGACGCCATCCTTGCCAACATCGCCTCCGGCGCTTATGGGCCGGACAGCCAGTATCTGGTGTATATGAACATTGCAATCGGCTGGCTGCTGAAACCCCTGTACTGGTTGGTGCCGGGCTTTAACTGGCTGTATGGCTTGCAGACCCTGGGTGTTTTGGCAGCACTGGGGGTGGTGTGCAATCTGCTGTGCAAAAAGCTGGGAGCAACCCGTGGCCTGCTGGTGGGGCTGATTCTGCTGATGCTGGCGGGTGTGGACGCATTTTACAGCTTCCAGTATGTAAAAAACAGCGGATTGTACCTTATCACTGGTTTTGCACTCCTGAGCGAAGAGCTGGGCCGTTGGAACCGGCGCACCTTTGCAGGCATCTTCTGGGTGGTGCTGGGGGCTTTGGTGCGTGACCAGATGTTCGTTGCTGTGGGGGCACTGGCCGCTCCACTGTTGCTGTTCCGGTTTATCCCGCTGGATGGACAGGGCAAAAAGCGGGCGGTGACAACCATGGCTGCCCTGTTTGCCCTGGTGGGGGTATTGTTCGGTATAAACGCACTGGCCTACACCCTGGACGACGGCTGGCATGCCTTCCAAAAATACAACCAGGTGCGCACCCGCCTGTCCGACTTTCAGCTCCAATATGCCACACCGGAACATATGGCCGGCCTTGGGTACAGTGCCAATGACCTGGACGTGTTAAAAGGCTGGAGCTTCTGGGACGACCAGGTATTTGGTGCCCAGCAACTGGAAGAAATCTCCACCACACTCCCCGGCAACGACCCGGTTCGTGCCGCCAAGGAAACCGCCTATCGCCTGCTGTTTGTGCTGGATGGTGCGCCGTTCCACCTGTTTCTGGTGGGCGCCAGCCTTGTCTGGCTGTTCTTTTCACGGCAGACCAAAAGCTGGGTATTTCCGGCAACGGCCCTCATGTTTGCCTTGCTGGTGTTCTATCTCTCCTTGCAAGGCCGGTATGTACACCGGGTGGAATATGTGCTGGTGGTGGGAACAGCGGTGCTGGGGCTTTTGGGCTGTCGGTGGCAGGAGCAACCTATTTTGCACAGCCTGCGGTCGCTGGCTTTCTGCACGGCGTGCATCGCCTGCGTCTGCTTCCCCACCTGGCAGACCATCCGTACCGATATGATTCAGTACCGCATCGACCGTGCCAACCGAACCGGGATTTTGGAGCATATCACCAGCAAAGACCACCTGTATCTGGCGGACGTGGATGCGGTGGATATTCTGTCCGGGTACGACGTATTGCGCCCACGGGAAAAGGACTTTTTCTCTAACATCGTGGAAATGGGTGGCTGGCTGAGCCATGCACCCCACCGCATCCAGACACTGGCCCAGTATCAAGTCACCCACCCTTACCTGGATATGGTAAGCCGTGAGGGAGTCTACCTGCTGGACGCCTACAACGTGGAAGCCAAACGGGTTTACCTCGATGAACACTACAGCATCCAGGCCGAGTTTGAATCGGTAGCAACGGACGGCATGTTCCATATGCTGCAGGTTGTCGGTAAATCGTAAAAGTGGACTTCCACACGACTTGCCTCTGCCTCAGCTTAGATAGACACAAAGAAAGCCCACCTGCCCCAAGGGCAGGTGGGCTTTGCATTAGCAGTACAGATTGTTTGCCTGCATATAGTCAGAGATGCGTTTGCCGTGCTGTTGTTCCTGTTGCTGGATGGCGGCCAGGGTTTGGCGGGCCTGGGGGTCGCTAAACTCAAACACAGCGGTGTTGTAGACGCTGGACACATATTTTTCCGTACCCAGCAGGTCACTGAGCAGGTACTTGTCGCTCTTTTTCTGGGAACGGGTGGCAGTGGACTTCAAATCCTCCTGCTGCTGGGTGGTCTGATTCTTTTTGCTGGCCTGGGGCTTCAGAACCGGCACGGTGCCATTCATCATCTGGGTGATGGTATCATAATGGTTCAGCTCTGCCTGTTCCAAATCCTCAAACAGCTGTTGCAGTTTGGGGTCACAGGCATTTTCCGCCGCCTTGTGGTACTTTTCAGCACACAGCTTTTCCTCGTTCTGGATGTCCTTCAGCAGATTTTTCTCTTTTTGGGTCAGGTTCATGGTTGCAACTCTCCTTTGCTTGGGTTTTTCCGGCCTGCCAAGCCGCAAACGCAATCCGGCAGTGGTGTTAGTATGCGGTTTTTAAGGACAAGTATACCCCTGTAAATTTTACCAAATGCCGATTTTCGCCCCATTTGCTTACCAAAGTTTAACCTGTTCTTGCTTTTTTCCCAGAGCCTGATACGGTATAATAAAATACAGACAAAAAGTAAGAAAAGCGATAAAGCAGGAGGGCTTTATGATTACACCCCACCAAATCAAGGAAAACCAGCAGATTTTAACCTACATTTACCGGGCGGACGAAACCATGTCTGCCATGGGATACACCGAGCACAGCACCGCCCACGTCTGCCGTGTGGCCCATTTTGCAGAAAAGATTCTTTCTACCCTGGACTACCCCAAGCGCAGCTGTGAACTGGCCTGGATTGCAGGCTACATGCACGATATTGGCAACGTCATCAACCGGATTGACCACGCCCAGTCTGGCGCTGTAATGGCTTTTCGCATTCTGGACAATCTGGGCATGCCCGCCGATGAGATTGCCACCATCTGCTCCGCCATCGGCAACCATGACGAGCACACTGCCTACCCGGTGAACCCAGTGGCGGCGGCCTTGATTTTGGCAGACAAAACCGATGTGCGCCGCAGCCGGGTGCGCACCAAAGACCCCGCCCAGTTTGATATTCACGACCGGGTGAACTATGCGGTGGAAAAAGCCAGCACCACCATCACCAAGGAACACGGCGTGGTACTGGACCTGACCATCGACACCAGCATCTCCCCTGTCTTGGATTATTTTGAAATCTTCATGGGCCGGATGGTGCTCTGCCGCAAGGCCGCCGCAAAGCTGGATTTGAACTTCCAGCTGATTATCAATGGCCAGTCGGTGCTGTAAAACAGAAATTGCATAACAAAAAAGAGGATGCAGGTTTTGCATCCTCTTTTTTGCATTTATTTTGTCCAGGCAAACGGGTTTATTCCGGTGCTTTCATGCTCTCCACCATGCTGATGTTTTTCAGCTTGCGGTTCATCACAAGGTTTACAAGCCAGCTGAACAGCAGGGTAAGCAGTGCGCTGTACACAAAACTTAAGGTGCTAATATCCCGCACAAACATTACACCGCTGACCTCCACCGACTGAATCACAAACCGGTGGAGAACCACGCCCAGTACAAGCCCCAGCACCGTGCCAATCATGGACAGCACCATGGATTCGCGGTATACATAGGCGGCAACCTCGTTGTTGTAGAAGCCCAGTACCTTGATGGTGGCAATCTCCTTGACTCGCTCCTCGATGTTAATGTTGGTCAGATTGTACAGCACCACAAAGGCCAGCAGGCCGGCGCAGACAATCAGCACCACCACAATCATGTCGATTTTGCTGAGCATATTGTCCATGCTCTCCATAAGGTTATGAACCATCATCAAGCTTGCAACTTTGTCCAAGGTGAGCACCTGGGTCATAAACTGCTCCCGGGCTTCCTCGGTGTCCTCAGCAAGCTGTACCATGGCCATGTTCATCTCGGGCACTTGGCCGAAGGAAGCTTCGTACAAATCCGGAGATAAGTAAGCGTAATCCTGGATATAGTTTTCCACCACTCCGGTGACAGTAAAGGAGGCAGTTTTGCCGTCCTTATTCTCAATCTGGATGGTGTCTCCTTGTTTTACACCCAGCGCTTCCGCCGCCTTTTCGGTAATCACAACTCCGTCTTCCGAAAGGGCCACGCTCTTACCACTCACCCGTTCCCGCAGGGTGATAAAGTTGCCCATCTTGCCCATCTGCTGGGGAATCACCAGAGCAACCTCCACCGATTCATCCCCCGAGCTGGCGGTAATCCGCTGGTAATCGGTGAGAAGAGAATCCTTCACAAGGGAGGTATTCTTCATGATGTCCAGATACTCCTGCTGGGTAAAAACATCCTCACTGGTCACACTCACCATTGCATCATAGCGGGTCAGCTCTCCATACTGCTTATCCATCATGCCGCCGATGGAGTCATGCAGGCCAAAACCTGTCACCAACAGGCTGGTGCAACCTGCAATACCAATCACAGTCATGAAAAACCGCTTTTTGTATCGGAACAGGTTGCGGGCCGTTACCTTGTGGGTGAACTTCATCCGCTTCCAGATGGGGCCGATGTACTCCAGGAAAATCCGCTTGCCCGCCTTGGGTGCTTTGGGCAGCAACAGCGCCGCCGGAGCTTCCTTCAAGGTTTGGCGACAGGCGCTTACCGTCACCAGCAGAATACCAAAGATGGAAACAGCCGCCGTAAAGAGGGAAAAATCCCAATGGGGCAACAGATACACCTTCGGCAGGCTGTACATGCTGGAATAGGCATTCCAAATCACCGAGGGGAACAGGGTCAGTCCCACCGGTAAGCCCACCACACAGCCTGCCACTGCGGCGGCCGCAGAGTAGAGAACATACTTGGTCATAATGGCCATGCGGCTGTATCCAAGGGCGAAGAAGGTGCCAATCTGGAGCCGTTCCTCCTCCACCATACGGGTCATGGTGGTGAGTGCCACCAAGGCCGCCACCGCAAAGAGGAACACCGGGAACACCCCGGACACTGCCTCCACCTTCTGCACGTTGGATTCCAGCGAGGAAACACCCACGTTGGATTCCCGTGTCATCACATACCACTGGGGCTGTGTCATCTCGTTCAGCTGTTTTTGCCCGTCCTCAATCTGCTGGCGGGCATCCTCCAGCTGGGCCAATGCGTCCGCTTTCTGGGTGTCGAACTCCTTGCGTCCCTCGTCCAGCTGTTGCTGGGCCTCTTCCAGTTCCTGCTGGCCCTGTTCCACCTCTTTTCCTCCGTCTTCCAGCTGTTGCTGGGCCAGTTGCAGCTGAAGCTGGGCCAGTCCCGGTGCCAGGGAAAGCTGGGTTTTGCCAGCCGCCAGCTCCTTTTCTCCCTGCAAAATCTGCTGGCGAGCATCCTCCAGCTGGGCCTTGCCCTCCTCCAGCAGTTTTTTACCCTCTTCCAGTTTGGGGGTGTTTTCCTCTATCTGGGCTTTTGCCTCATCCAGCTGTTGCTGGGTGCTTGCAAGGCCATCCTGGGCTTGCTGGTAGGTTTCCTGGGCCCGCTGGGCGCTGAAGGCGGCCGCATCCGCCGCCTGCTGGGCAATCTGCTGGGCAGTCTGAGCCTGGGTTACTGCCTGCTCATAGGGGACAAGGCGCTGTTGCTCCTGCTCCAGTGCCAGCTGTGCCGCATCCCGCTGGGCCAAAAGCTGTGCCGCGTTGGGGTCTTGTGCCAGCCATTCCTCCTGGGTCAGCTGCCCTTGGGCATCTGTCACCGCCTGCTGGGCGGCTTGAAGGTTTTGTTCCAGCCCGGGCAGGTTGCCCTGCTGTGCCGCCAGTTCCTGCTCTGCCGTCTGGGTGGCCGCTTTAGCCTCTTCCAACTGGGTTTGCATCCGCTGGGCAAACTGGGCGCTTTCGTTTGCCGCCTGTTCCAGTCCGGGCAGTGCCTGCTGGGCGCTGGTCAGGGCAGGTTCCAGCATTGCAATCAACTGGTTTGCCGCATCCAACTGACTTTGCGCCTGCTGGAGTTGTAGCTCCTGCTCTTCAATCTGAGCCTTGCCCGCTTCATACTGAGCTTTTGCGTCCAGAAGCTGGGCTTCCCCGTCCGTTACCTGCTGCTGTGCCTGTTGCAGGGTCTGGGGCAGTTGCTGTTGTTGCTGTGCCAGCTGTTGCTTGCCGCTTTCCAGCTCCGCCTTACCTGCATCCAGCTGAGCCATGCCCTTGTCAATCTCGGCCTGACCGTCTTCCAGCTCTTTTTCCGCATCTGCAAGCTGGCTGTCCGCCTCGGCTTTTGCATCCTGGTATTGCTTTTCTGCTTCCTCCAGCTGCTCCTTTGCCTCGGTGTACACCTCTTCAAAGCGGATGGGGCTGCGCTCCTCCCCCAAGGTTTCCAGCTGGGTGATATACGGCTCTAAAAACAGGTCGTATTCCTCCAGCATGCTGTTCAGGTCCACCGCTCCGGTAAGGCTGAGATAGACATCCGTCCACACCGGCAGGTCAAAGTTTTCCTCGCCGGTATACACCACGGTCTGGACAGTGCCACTGCCCACGGTGGAGCTTTCTGCTTCGATGGAAACATAGGCAGGGCCTTGCACAATGCCCACCACTTTTAGTTCCGTCACCGCAAGGCTGTCCCCGCCCTGCTCCGGGTCGTAAAAGTTCAGCTTATCTCCCACCTCAATCACGTTCATACCGGTCATGAAGTCCACCACGCACTCGCCCTTTTGCACGGGCAGGCGGCCTTCCCGCACGGTAAGGCGGTTCAGATACCCTTGCGGGTCTTTTTCCTCAATCTGGCTTGTGGGCAAGCTGTGCACCTTCGCCACAAGGGAATCCCCTTGACCCACACGCACCATAGCGTCCACGGTGTAGGCGGGCATCACCTGCTCCACCCCTTCTTGGGCGGCAATGGCCTGTACGTCCTCGTCGGTTAATCCCATGGTGCCCACAACCCGCAGGTCATACAGGTCGTTTTCATCAAAGAAACGGTCCGCCGAGTACCGCAGGTTGGGGGTGGTGGCACGCAGACCCGCCAAAAAGCTCACACCCAGTGCCACAATGGCAAAGATGGCCATAAACCGGCTCAGACTTTGTTTGATGGTACGCAGGATGTTTTTGCGATAGGTTCTGTTCATGCTTACCACTCAATCCTTTCCACCGGAATGGGATTTTCGTTTACTTCCATGGCGGCCACCTGTCCGTTGCGGATGTGAATCACCCGATCTGCCATGCCTGTCAAGGCGCTGTTGTGGGTGATGACAATGACGGTGCGCCCCGTGTTGCGGCAGGTGTCCTGCAAAAGTTTCAGCACCTGTTTGCCGGTGTTGTAATCCAATGCGCCGGTGGGCTCGTCGCACAGCAAAATCTTGGGATTTTTGGCAAGAGCACGGGCAATGGAAACACGCTGCTGCTCGCCACCGGACATCTGGGCCGGGAAGTTGTTCATCCGGTGGCCCAGTCCCACCAGCTCCAAAGTTTTGTCCGCTGGCAGGGGATTTTTGCTGATTTCATTTGCCAGCTCCACATTTTCAAGGGCGGTCAGGTTCTGCACCAGATTGTAAAACTGGAACACAAAGCCCACATCGTAACGGCGGTACTGGGTCAGCTGTCGCTGGTTAAAAGCGCTGACTTCCTGTCCGTCCAGAAAAATCTGCCCCTCGTCACAGCTGTCCATTCCGCCCAGCATATTCAGCACGGTGGTTTTACCTGCACCGGAAGGGCCAACAATGATGCAAAACTCCCCTTTTTCAATGGCAAAATTGATGTGGTCCACCGCGGTAATGCGGTTCTCGCCCATCTGGTAGTATTTGCACACATTGCGAAATTCAATAAAGTGCTCGCTCATGGTTTTCCTCCTTGGCTGTGGGGCTTTACCCCTTCCAATCTGCCTGAAAAGCGCTTCCGAAGTAGCAAGTTTTCAACCAGAATTCCATCATTCAGTTGAAAATTTATTGGAAACGCCACTTTATCACATTGTAGCATATAAATTGCAATGGCTCTACCTGTTTTACTAATTTTTTCATTGGAAAAAACCACATGTCCCTCCAAACTGGAAAAAACAGCACCCCACCGCAGTATCTTGCGGCAGGGTGCTGTTCTTTTGCTGTTATTTTGTATATATGAGGGTTATCTATACGTCTTGTTAAACGCTCAGCTCACCTTTTTCACCCAGTGCTTCCGGGTGACGGTCCAGCACCGGCTGGATAACCCCTTGCAGGAACTCGTCCACCTGCTGGGCACTGCGTCCGGTGAATTTCTCCGGCACCAGAACCGCTTCCAGCTCTTCCAGGCTCAAGCCAAAGCTTTCGTCCTGGGCAACACGGGCAATCAGGTCATTGGGCTTGCCTTCCTCCTTCACCTGTGCGGCGGCAGCCAGCGAGTGCAGACGGAGTTTTTCATGCAGTTCCTGACGGTCGCCTCCCTTTTTCACGGCGCTCATCATGATGTTTTCCGAGGCCATAAAGGGCAGTTCCGCCATAACACGGCTGCGGATTACCTTGGGGTACACCACCAGTCCGTCGCATACATTCAGCAGGATGTTCAGGATGGCATCAGCGGCCAGGAAAGCTTCCGCCACTGCAATGCGCTTGTTGGCAGAGTCGTCCAGGGTGCGCTCAAACCACTGGGTTCCTGCGGTGAAAGCAGGGTTCAGCAGGTCCACCATCAAATAACGTGCCAGGGCACAGACACGCTCACTGCGCATGGGGTTGCGCTTGTAGGGCATGGCAGAAGAACCAATCTGCTTTTTCTCAAAGGGTTCTTCCATTTCCTTGAAGTTGGCCAGAATCCGCAAGTCGGTGCACATCTTCATGGCGCTCTGGGCAAGGCCGCTCAAAGCACTCAACACCTGGAAATCCATCTTACGGCTGTAGGTCTGTCCCGAAACAGGCACCACCCGGCTCATACCCATTTCCTGGGCAATGGACCGCTCCACCGCCTGGATTTTCTCTGCATCCCCGTCGAAAAGTTCCACAAAGCTGGCCTGGGTTCCGGTGGTTCCCTTGCTTCCCAGTAGAGCCAGATTTTCCAATCGGTGGCAGATTTCCTCATAGTCCATGTACAGCTCGTTCATCCACAGGGTGGCACGCTTGCCCACGGTGGTCAGCTGGGCGGGCTGAAGATGGGTATAGGCAAGGCAGGGCATTTCTTTGTACTGCTCTGCAAACTGGGACAACAGGCCCAGCACGCCCACCAGTTTCTTCTGCACCAGTTCCAGACCCTGTTTCATCACCAGAACATCCGTGTTATCCCCCACATAGCAGCTGGTGGCACCCAGATGGATGATACCTTTTGCATCCGGGCACTGCAAGCCGTAGGCATAGACATGGCTCATCACATCGTGACGGCATTCTTTTTCCCGGCGCAGGGCATCTTCATAGTTGATGGTGTCCTTGTGGGCTTCCAGCTGGTCAATCTGCTCCTGGGTGATGGGCAGACCAGCGGCCTTTTCCGCCCGTGCCAGAGCAATCCAAAGCCGTCTCCAGGTGCGGAACTTGTTATCGTCCGAGAAGATGTACTGCATCTGGGGCGAGGCATACCGGGTTTCAAAGGGCGAGATGTAACGATCGTGGGACATAAAGCGGCAATTCCCCTTTCCTTGAATCGGCCCAGAGGGAATATTCCCCCTGAGGTGTGACAATGTTTGCATTCGACTTATTATAACAAACTTATGCCCATCGCAAAAGAGCCAAGTGACATTTTATTGCCCCGCCGGAAAAGAGAACCTTCCTTAGAGGGGCGCAGGTGGAACATCTAGGCTCCACTCTCATGGCGTATTTCCATGAAATAAATCGTCTCCCTATATAAGTATTTAAATAGGTAGGAACCCCCTACTTTTCTTTTGTGGATAAATAGGGTATACTATCTATAATCACACTGTGTCGGCACCCTGCCGAGAAAGGACATTGCCATGAAAGCTCGTATTCGCCCGGTGGAGGGCTGTGCCCTCATCTGGAACTATTCTTCTCAGCAGGAGGGCTGGCCTGCTCTGCAAGCGGCCTGTGAACAGCACGGCCTACGTCTGCAACCGGTGGACACCAGCCATGTGGGCCACACCATCGGGGCGCTGTGCCAACTGAAGGACGCAAGCCCGGTTGCCACCCTGCAACATCTGGAGGAAACTACCTATCCCCCCGCCCTGATTCTCCACGGGCTGGAACGGAAAAAGCTGGACGGCTTTTTGAAACAGCTCCATGCAGGACAGGTGAAAATCCCCCTGAAAGCCATGGTAACTCCCTCCAACCAGAACTGGACGCTGGCAAACCTGTTGCAGGAACTGTGCCGGGAACGGGAGGAATTTGCCAAACGCGCCAAGGCCGCTCAGGAGAAAATGGCCCAAAATAACACCGACGAAAATCCAGTTTAAAGCTTAATTTTCCCCATCCTTGCAATACTTTTGTTATATTTTTCCTTTCCGAAACAGATTGACAAAGTTATCACACGGGAAATATAATAATAAAAACCGCATGGCCGCATTTTATTTCGCTATGTTCCGGTTTGTAACCACAAGATGAATCTTTGAACCGGAGGGCATGCCCCTGCGGACACGAGAGGAGAACAAAACAATGAAAAAAGCACTTGCTTTGGTTATGGTAACCTGCCTGGCTTTCAGCCTGGTAGCTTGCGGTGGTAACACCACCTCCAGCAGCACCCCTGCTTCCAGCACCGCTTCCAGCTCTTCTGCTGGCTCCAGCAGCACCTCTACTCCCGCTTCCACCGGCACCGCTACTGGCGGCCTGAAGACTGGTATGGCGGTTGTGTCCAACACCAGCACCACCAACGCAGACACTGATGGCGCCGGCAAAGCTCAGGTGGACAGCACCGTAGCCGCCGTTCTGGTGGACAGCGAGGGCAAAATCGTGGATTGCAAACTGGACGTAGCTCAGAACAAAGTTGCTGTAGAAGCTGACGGCACCTTTGCAACCGACACCACCTTCAAGTCCAAGCAGGAGCAGGGCGACGAGTACGGCATGAAGGCCGCTTCCCCCATCGGCAAAGAGTGGTTCGAGCAGGCTGACGCTTTTGCTGCCGCTGTAGTTGGCAAGACTGCCGATGAAGTATCCGGTCTGGTAGCTGGCGAGGCTGACCTGGCTGCAACCTGCACCATGGCTGTGGACGATTTCATCGCTGCTGTTGTGGCTGCTGTGAACAACGCAAAAGAGCTGGGCGCACAGGCTGGCGATACCCTGGGTCTGGGTGTAACCAGCGAGATGAGCCATTCCTCCGTTCTGCCCGCTGACAACGAGGGCGAGGGTCTGGCTCAGGTGGACACCACCTACGCCGCTGTGACCTACAACGCTGAGGGCACCATCTCCAGCTCCATCATTGACTCCACTCAGGCTAAGTTCACCGTGTCCGAAGAGGGCGCTGTTGCAGCAAAGGACGCTGAGATTGTTTCCAAGCAGGAGCAGGGCGACAACTACAGCATGAAGGCCGCTTCCCCCATCGGCAAAGAGTGGTTCGAGCAGGCTGACGCTTACGCCGCAAACCTGGTAGGCAAGACCGCTGCTGACGTGGCTGGCCTGGCAGGCGGCGAGGCTGACCTGGCCGCAACCTGCACCATCTCTGTGGACAGCTTCAACGAGGCTGTAACCCGCGCTATGGCATAATCCTTTTTAAAAATACAAGGCTCGGCCCGCTGTTGGTCGGGCCTTTTTTCTAGTTTTATTTTGTATCACAAGGAGCAACCCATGGTAAAACGCTTTTTTCCCCTGGCTGTCTGCCTGTTCATGACCCTGTCTCTGGCTGGCTGTGGCCTTTCCTCCTCTGACGGGGGCTCTTCCTCTTCCATCCAACCGGAAAAGTACACCGCCACCTGGTTTGATGTGTTCGACACCGTCACCACCGTTGTGGGCTATGCGGAAAGCCAGGAGGAATGGGATCGTCAGATGCAGGCCCTGCATGAGGATTTGCAAACCTACCACAAATACTATGATATTTATAACTCCTATGAGGGAATCACCAACCTGCGGGATGTAAACCTGCAAGCGGGGCAGGCTCCGGTGCAGGTGGAGCCTATTATCATGAATTTGCTGGTTCTGTCCAAAGAGATGAACACCCTTACCCAGGGAAAATTAAACATTGCCCTAGGAAGTGTGTTGAAAATCTGGCATGACTACCGCACCGCCGGACTGGACGAGCCGGAAACCGCCCAGCTTCCCCCCATGGAACTGCTCCAGGAGGCAAACCAGCACACCCATCTGGAGGATTTGGTGCTGGACACCCAGGCACAAACCGTCTTTTTTGCTGACCCGGAACTGCAACTGGACGTGGGCAGTGTGGGCAAAGGCTATGCGGTGGAACAGGTGGCTCTTGCCGCCCAGCAGCGGGGATTGAAAAGCGCCCTCATCAGCGTAGGGGGCAACCTGCGTTCCATCGGGCGAAAGCCGGACGGCACTCTCTGGAGTGGCGGAGTACAGGACCCCTGGGCTTCGGTGGGACAGACCCTGAACCAATCTGCCTACCTCGCGGCGGTGGAGCTGGAAAACCAGGCCCTGGTCATCAGCGGCGATTACCAGCGGTTCTACACCGTGGAAGGACAGCGTTACCACCATCTGATTGACCCGGACACCCTGATGCCCGCAAACCTATATTCTGCTGTGGCGGTGCTTGCCGGGGATTCCGGCCTTGCGGACTGCCTTTCCACCGGGCTGTTCTGTCTGCCCTTGGAAGAGGGACAGGCTCTTGTCCGCCAGCTGGAGGGGGTGGAGGCCATGTGGATGCTACCAGATGGCTCGATTGTCTATTCCGACCACTTTTTAGACCACACAAAATCCACCAAATAAGCAATTTGGCGGGTAAGTACCCCGTTTCCTGTACCCGGTTTCTGGTATTTTTGTGAATTTTTCAAGGAATTGCTGGCTCTATTTCGCAAGCTGGTGTATAATAACTACTGTTTGAAGGGCTTTTGCGTGAAAGTCCCTTGTCGGTGGCACTGGATACGCCACCCCCAACTTCAATTTAGGAGGAAACTTTTTTGAAACAAGCATTGATTCGTCTGGCTGCTCTCAGCCTGGTATTTGCTCTGTCCGTAGGCTTTGTAGGCTGTTCCAACAACGGCGGAGATACTTCCGGTTCCACTTCCCAGTCTGGTTCCACCAGCACCAGCGGCTCCACCACTGAACTGGTGGACATCCCCTACAGCAAGGGCCTGAACGAGCAGGGTCTGTGGGATGGCATTACCATGTCTGATTTCGTAACCCTGGGCGAGTATAAGGACTTGACCGTTCCTGTGGATGAAGTCACCCCCACCGAGGAGGAGCTGGAAGCCCAGCGTCAGAGCCTTGTGCAGAGTTTTGGCGAGCAGACCAAAATCACCGACCGTGCTGTTGAGGACGGCGACATTGTAAACATTGACTATGTGGGCAGTGTGGACGGCGTGGAGTTCTCTGGCGGCAACAGCCAGGGTGCGGGCAGCCGTGTTATCGCTGGCTCTCAGGAGTTCATTGATGACTTCCTGACCCAGATTATCGGCCATATGCCCGGCGAAACCATCGATGTTGTGGTTACCTTCCCCGATGACTACCGGGATTCCACCGACGCCGAGGGCAACACCATGGTGCTGGCCGGCAAGGAAGCTGTCTTTAAGACCACCATCAACTATATCTATGGCGATATGGTTTACCCCGAGTTCAACGACGAGTTTGTTTCCAAGAACCTGTCCGAAACCTACGGCTGGAACACCGTGGAAGAAGCCAACAGCGAAATGTCCAAAAGCATGATGGATTACAGCAAGTACCAGTATCTGGTGGACCACCTGCTGGAGACTTGCACCGTATCCGAAATCCCCCAGAGCATGCTGGACATCCTGCTGGAGCAGGAGGAAGCCAACCTGACCAACGTGGCTGTTTCCAACGGCATGGACGTGAACACCATGCTCAGCTTCTATGGCTATGAGAGCCTGGATGCCTTCCGGGAAGATTTTGCAGAAAACGCTGGCGACCAGATTAAGCTGCAGATGATTTACCAGATGATTGCAGAGCAGGAGAACCTGCTGGGCACCGAGGACCAGTTGAAGGAACAGCTGGGCACCAGCTTTGACACTGCCATGGAAACCTACGGCAGCCCCTATATGTACCGTCAGATGCTGCTGAGCAACGTTACCAACTTTTTGATGGACAACAACACCGTGGGCTAATCTCCCCACTTGATATGAAAAGCTCCCCGCCTTTTAGACGGGTGCTCGTAAGAAAGTAATTCACTCAAAATTACACTTACGGCATCTGTCAGACGGGATTGGGTAAATGAAATATGCTGGACATGGTTGAAATCAACCGTGTCCAGCATGTTTTTTTGCCTATTTGCGCTTTCTTTTTCCTTTTCCATGGGTCATGTTGGTTTTCCCTCGCTGGTTAATAGAGGGTTTCAGGTGTTTGGACAGTTTCAAGACCTCTATTAGATTTACAAACTGCTCCATCGTGATCGCATCATAGTCAATACCAAAGGTTGCGAGGAAAATGCGGGCCTGCTTTTCCGCATTGCTGCCTTTGTAGTTCGTGGCTTCCTGCAAACTCTTTTGCACATCCAGCGCCGGAGAATGGCTGTCAGCAGTGGTTGCATCATTTTGATGGGCTTCCCGAATATCCCGAAGGATCAGCTTCAAATCGTCAGAAATAACATGGCCAAAATACTCGTCCTCTTGTATTTGTGCAAGTTCCAGTGTCCGCAGATACAGATCATTTTCCGTTTCTCCCTGCTGCATCAGTACCATTTGACGAACGGCTTGCAGTACAGCGTTCATATCGCTAATCCTCATATCAGCGATCCGATCCACATAAATCTCCGCATCCAGCATCATTTTCTGGAAATCGTGGTGACAGAGAATTTCCGACAGCAGCCGGTGGTTGAATTTTCCGGCTTTCAGAACATCAATCGCATCATCACTCAGGTGCAAGGCGCTCAGCTCTGTGTCTGGGTGATTTTTTTGCTCTGACACACCCAACAGATAATCCGTGGTCACATGATAAAACTTTGCCAGTGTGACGATGGCAAAAGGGCTGATGTCCTTATAATCGTCATTCTCGTATTTGCCGAGTGCAGATTTGGAAAGCCCAGTCTGGTCGGCCAGCTGTTCCAAGGTAAGTCCGTGCTCCACCCGCAAATCCTTCAATTTTTCCTGAATCGTTAAGGTCGTATTCATGCCAAGCCTCCCCGCTGCTCCATTTCTTTTATTATAACACAGCTTGTCCATAAGCATGGAAATTCCTGCTTTTTCAGGGGCTTTTCCATCCTTTTGGATATACGGGAATGGTCATGTTTTTTCGCTAAAATGTACTTGTCGCAAGACTCCGCAGCTTGAAAAATACATGACCGTCCGAATGGGATATGCCGGTTGGCGAAGCAGCGCCAGAACCAGCCTCGGGACAATTTGTCCCTAAGCTGCGAGCGTGCCAAAGCCGGGGATACGCCGGGGTGAAATTCCCGGGCAGGAACGGCATTCGGGAAAAACGGCGCTTAAAAACACAGGCAAAAATCAATCCATGTGAAATCAGCAAACAAACTGCAATTTTAGTATTGCTAACCACACCAAAGAGCGTTGCACCGTACAGCATACACAGTACATCGTTTCATGTGGATATTCGCTGTTTGGCTTGATTTCATACAAACCAGCAAAACGGGAAAGCGAGTGCTGTGAACAGGGCATCACAAGCAAAAATTCCAGTTTGAAAATGAGTTTTACCAAAACAATGCTTTGCAGCAAATAGAGTTTATCACGGAATAGATTCTGTTCGCCGCAGAGCCAACAAAACAGGAGGACTTTTTTATGAGCAATCACGAGAATTACAGGAACGAGATCAAAGCCTACATTGTCAGGGCTGGCATGACCATGAGTGAGGTGGTGGAGGTTTTGGCTGACGAATACGGATGGAGCAGCAGTGTCCCCAACCTGTCCGGGAAACTAAAGCGTGGCTCTTTACGCTATGGCGAGGCGGTGGAGTTGGCAGATGTGCTGGGGTATGACATTGTGTGGCAGAAACGGAGGAAATAAAATCGAGCAGAAAATTTATGGGTACATCCGTGTTTCCACCAGAGAGCAAAATGAAGATCGCCAAGTCATTGCTCTCCGGGAAGTGGGTGTACCTGAGAGAAATGTTTATATCGACAAACAGTCCGGCAAGGATTTTGAACGCCCGCAGTATCGGAAAATGGTAAGGAAACTTAAAAAAGACGATCTGCTCTATATCAAGAGCATCGACCGTCTGGGGCGTAACTATTCTGAAATTCTGGAGCAATGGAGGATTTTGACCAAGGAAAAAGGGATTGATATTGTGGTGCTGGATATGCCGCTTCTGGATACACGGAGAGGTAAGGATTTACTGGGAACTTTCCTCAGTGACATTGTGCTGCAAGTGCTGTCTTTTGTGGCAGAGAACGAGCGCACCAACATCCGTCAGCGGCAGGTTGAGGGAATCGCAGCGGCAAAAGCCAAGGGTATTCGGTTTGGACGGCCACCCAAACCGCTGCCCCAGAATTTCCATTCTGTTTACCAGCGTTGGAAAATGGGAGAAATCACCGGGACGGCAGCAGCAAAGGAATGCGGGATGCCCCTTGCTACTTTCCGTTACCGGGCAGAGATTTACGAAAAAGCCAAGTTGTTGTAAAGGGGGTGTTTTTACAGGAATGTGTACCTTTCTGTAAAAGGTGCAAAAGCTTATACAAAATTATTATATCATGGGTCTACAAAATTTTCCATACTGTTTTGGCGAAAAGCCCCACAAATCAGCGAACAAAAAACTGGTCATGTTTTCTTTACAGAAAGGTACACGATTTTGCATTTGTAATCCCAGCGAGAGCTTTTATCAATTTTAAGACAGGGAGAGGAATCAATTATGGCAGCAAAATGTCCGGTGTGTGGAGCACCGATGGAAAACAACAGCTGCGGATATTGCGGATACAAAGAAGAAACCATCCCCAATTCTGCAACTGTACCGCCTCAGCCGGGGCAGCCCTTTGTTCAATCGCAGGTTATTATCAACAATCAAACCATCCCCAATCCGGGGGTAGTGCCGGGAGTCAGCAAGAAAAATAAGATGGTCGCACTGTTACTTTGCATCTTCTTGGGCGTGCTTGGCGTACACAGGTTTTATGTGGGTAAGATCGGTACTGGCCTCCTCTACCTGTTTACAGGCGGTTTGTTTGGAATTGGCTGGATCATTGACATCATCTTGATTGCGGTTGGCTCCTTCAAAGATCAATTTGATTTGCCGCTGCGTCAGTAAGAAGGCGGTGGTTGTATGGGACTGTTGGATGCAGTAAAGGACCAGTTTCTTGATGTAATCGAGTATGTAGATCAGAGTAACAAGCTGATTGTTTCCAAATACCAGCGTGGAAGTGGAAATAATGAATTGAAACAGGGTTCCAAGGTAATCGTGCGGGAAAGTCAGAACGCTGTTTTTTTGAAGGGCGGAAAGCTTGCCGATATTCTGCCGCCCGGAACCTATTCACTGACAACGGATAACTTTCCGGTGCTGTCCAGCCTCAAGGCATTCCCTTATTTATTCGTTTCTCCGGTAATTGCCGATGTGTACTTTGTGAGCACCAGACAATTCATCGACAATAAATGGGCGACCAAGAATCCGATTATGAAGCGTGATAAGGACTTTAATATGGTTCGTATCCGTTCCTTTGGAAAATTTGCTTTTCGCATCACCGATGTTCCAGCTTTTATGAGGGAGATCTTTGGGACAAAGGGGATTGTGATGACCTATGATATTGTCGAATACCTTTCTTCCATGGTCACAGAAGCTTTCTCAATCGTAGTAGCGGAAAGCGAGATGTCCGTGCTTGATCTGGCCACAGAATATCGAAAACTATCTGGTGAGCTTCAACAGAGACTAAATGCACAAGCTGCTGCAATTGGTGTGCAGTTCAGTGATATTCTCATTGAAAATATCTCCCTGCCCGACGAGGTTGAAAAACTGATTGACGAGCAATCCGGGATTGGCATGGCAAAACAGGATATGACAACCTTTATGCAGTATCAGACCGCCAGAGCTATGCGGGATGCCTCCAAGCAGAGAGGCGGATTGGCTGGACTGGGTGCTGGTATGGCTTTGGGCAATACAATGGCACAAGGGATTCAGGCAACTGTTAATCCTGCCGCTTCCAAGAGCATGGTCGAACAACTGCGGGAATTGAAGGAACTGCTGGACGAGGGCATACTGACACAGGACGAGTTTGATGCACAAAAGAAAGCAATTTTAGAAAAGCGGTCATAACCGTTGAGAAAGAGGAGAGAGAAATGGCGAAACAACCTAAAATTCGAGTGTGTAAAAATTGCAACAACCCACTTCCAGAGAAAGCGACTGTATGTCCGTCATGCGGGGCCAAAAACAAGAAGCCCATCTATAAGAAATGGTGGTTCTGGCTGATTATTGCCCTGATTGTGATTGGCGCAGCCTCAAGCGGCGGTACTGAGTCTGATCCTTCTGATAATCAGCCTTCTTCTTCGGTTTCTTCTGGAATCGACAATGATGCAACTTCTGGTGATGTTTCTTCTGGCGAGACGGAGGATGCTTCCTCGAACGAACCTTCTGAAACTGACTCCATCCCCAAAGAGTACAAATCCGCTCTGAAAAAAGCGGAATCTTATAGTGACATAATGCATATGTCAAAGGCCGCAATCTACGACCAACTCGTGTCTGAATATGGTGAACAGTTCTCAGAGGAAGCCGCACAGTATGCCATCGACAATCTGGTTGCTGACTGGAATGCAAATGCTTTGGCCAAGGCCGAGGATTACGCAAAGACCATGCAAATGTCGAAAGCTGGAATCTATGACCAGTTGATTTCTGAATATGGTGAGAAATTTACGCCAGAAGAAGCTCAATACGCCGTGGATAATGTAGAAGCCGATTGGAAAGCAAATGCACTTGCAAAGGCGGAAAGCTATCAGGAAATGATGAGTATGTCTCCCAGTGCAATCTATGATCAGCTGGTTTCTGAGTATGGCGAAAAATTCACTGCGGAAGAAGCGCAGTATGCTATTGATAACCTGAGCTGACAAATATCCCTTGGTAACAAGGGCGCACTTCTATACAGGGTAAACCCTGTATGCGTGCGCTCTGCGAGGCTAACAGCCCGGACGATGGAAGTCCGGGCTGTTTTGCGTCACTTCGTTCCGTACAAGGGGCTGCACCCCTTGCGCCGCTTATGCGGCTATCCCTGCCCGCTTTGGATGGGAAACAATCTGTTTGTACAGACAGTTTTCCATCCAAAGCCTAAAACTCAACACGCAAATTTTACCGCTTGTCCGAAAGACAGGCGGTATTTTTTATCTGCAAATAAAGGAGGAATCTACGATGCCAACAACCGAAAAACTGAAACAGGAGATCGCAGACGCAGAAAAGAAGCTGGCGCAGGAGCGCAGCAGGCTCCAGCGGCTGGAAAACCGAAAATCCTATTATGAGAAGGGAGACAGGAAGAAACGGGCACACCGCCTCATTACCAGAGGGGCTGCCGTGGAGAGCATTGCACCGCTGGCAAAGGCTTTGAGCGAAACGGAGTTCTATGCTTTTACGGAAAAGGTTTTTGCTTTGCCGGAAGTCAGGGCTTTGTTGATGGAAACGGTCAATGCACACAATGAGGCAAGCCAGAAAGGAAAGGGATAAGTATCGCACTATTTCACTTCCATGTTACCCAGATAAAACGCAGTGCAGGGCAATCCGCTGTTGCGTCCGCTGCTTACCGATCCGGCGAAAAGCTGCACAGCGAGTATTACGGAGAGGACAGCGACTACACCCGGAAAGGCGGTGTGCTCTGTTCGGAAATCCTGCTGCCGCCCCACGCCCCACCTTCCTTCGCAGACCGACAAACCCTGTGGAACGAGGTGGAAAAGGCAGAACGGGGCAAGAAAGCCCAGCTTGCATACAGTTTTGACATTGCCTTGCAGAACGAGTTTTCCATGGAGGAGAACATCGGCCTTGCAAGGCAATTTTTATTGGAGCAGTTTGTGAGCCGGGGCATGGTGGTGGATTTCTCTGTTCATTCCCCCGACAAGGAGGACGGCGGCATTGCCAACCCGCATTTTCATGTTATGTGTCCCATCCGTCCCCTGCTGCCGGACGGGACATGGGGCAGCAAGCAGCGGCGGGAATATTTCTTGGATGAAAACGGGGAGCGCTTCCGGGATGAAGCAGGAAACTATGTGTTCAACGCTGTCCCCACCACGGACTGGGGTAAGCCGGAAACGCTGGAACATTGGCGGGAACAGTGGGCGGCAATGTGCAATGCCCGATTTGCCGAGAAAGGGCTGGAATGCCGCATCGACCACCGCAGCTACGAGCGTCAGGGTGTGGAGCAGCTGCCGACTGTCCATGAGGGTCCGGCGATCCGTCAGATGGAGGCCAGAGGCATCCGTACCGATAAGGGCGATTTCAACCGCTGGGTCAAGGCGACCAATGCCTTGATCGGCAAACTGAAAAAGAAAATTACGGCGTTGCTTGACTGGATGAAAGAAGCGCATGAGGAATTGACCAAACCGCAAGCACCCAATCTGGCGCAGCTGCTCAGCGAGTATTACACCAACCGTAGCACAGGGGCATGGAGCCGGAAAGCGAAAATTGGAAATCTCAAAGAGTTCAATGAGATTTCCAATTATCTCGTGCAGAACAATTTGACAACGCCGGAACAGTTGCAGGAGCGTGTATCTGCGCTGAGTGACCGCATTGCCGCTTTGAAGAGTACCCTGTCTGGCAAATCTGACCGCATGAAGGAGTTAGACGAGCTTCTCCGCATGGTACAGTTTTACGCTGACGGAAAACCTGTTGCAGATAAGCTGGCAGCCATCAAGTGGAAAGGCAGGCGTGAGCAATTCATGCCTGAAAATGAAAATGTGCTCCGCCTGTATCACATGGCAGAGCGCAAATTAAAGCCGCATTTTAAGGACGGAAAATTGCCGATTACAGCATGGCGCAAGGAGCATGACCGTCTGGAACAGGAATACAAGACGGGGCAAGCGGAACTTTCGCCCATTTATGCGGAGGTGAAAAAACTCTGGCAGATCAAATACAAGGTAGAACAGGTTGTTCGTGCGCAGGAAAATCCCGAGCAGAGCCGCAGGAAACAGCATCAAATCGACCATTAAGGAGGATTTCAAAAATGGAACTCAACTGGAAAGAGGATCATAACCTCATAAGGAAACTCGCAAAAATACTTCTCGGTGATACGCTGCCCAATGGTAAGCCTGTAAGTTCAATCATATTGCTTGATGATACTGCACGGGCCGAATTGCAGCGGTGGGCAAATATGAGTGATGCAGAATTTGCAGCCGCACAACTCAGCGGTGATTCCATCCACATTGATGTGGATGATGTCATCAGACAACTGGAAGAAAAATATGCCCTTGCCCCACAGTTACTCGATGATTTGCTTTCGGTTTTTGATGCAGACGATTTGGATTTTTGGGAAGAAATCAGTCAATGGGAAGATTCTGACCATGACGAGCCAACGGAATATTTTTTCTCCAATCCTGACCCCTATTTCAAGCCCGACCCGCTGCCGCCTGACCGCCCCAGACACAATTTCTGGTTTGACGAAACCGGGCATATCCGTGTGAAAAATCCATCTGCTTTCTGGCTGCCGGAGTTCACTTTACAGCGTGAGATCGGCGGCACCATTTATACCATCACGGGCAGCTATGACGGGACAGAATCCTTGGATAGAAAGATGGAGCGCATTCTGACAGAAAAGTTTACAGAAAATACGGAGGATGATGAATGACAAATACCGGGAATCTTGGTACAATAGAAGCAACCAATCCTGTACTGACAGTTGCCCCTTTGAAGGAGGATACAGGAATGTTACGGGCAACTGAAAAAATCACCGCACTTTATTGCCGCCTCTCTCAAGAGGATGCAAACGAGGGCGACAGTAATTCCATCACCAATCAAAAGGACATCCTGCTCCGATACGCAAAAGAGCACCGTTTCCCGAATCCAACATTTTTTGTGGATGACGGATACAGCGGCACGAACTATGACCGCCCCGGATTTCAGCAGATGCTGTCAGAAATCGAGGCAGGAAAAGTGGCTGTTGTGCTGTCGAAAGACCTATCCCGGCTGGGTCGAAATTCCTCCCTGACGGGCCTGTATATCAACTTCACTTTTCCGAAATATGGTGTGCGCTATATTGCCATCAACGACCACTTTGACACCATTGACCCCAACAGCACCGACAACGATGTTGCGGGAATCAAAAACTGGTTCAATGAGTTTTTTGCCAAGGACACCAGCCGCAAAATCCGTGCGGTACAGAAGGCCAAGGGCGAGCAGGGCATCCCGCTGACGACCAATGTCCCCTTTGGCTACCGCAAAGACCCGGAGGATCGGACGAAGTGGGTTGTGGACGAGGCAGCCGCTCCTGTGGTCAAGCGTATCTTCAAGCTGTGTATGGAAGGCCGGGGGCCGATGCAGATCGCCAAACTCTTGCAGGCGGAACAGGTGCTCAACCCTACCGCCTATAAGCGGAGAGAGGGCATTAACACCCCAAGTCCTGAAACCGCTGATCCGTACCACTGGAACCCCAATACCGTTGTTCATATTCTGGAACGACGGGAATACACCGGCTGTACGGTTAATTTCAAGACCTACACCAACTCCATCTGGGACAAGAAGCAGCGGGAAACACCCATTGAGAAGCAGGCGGTATTCTACAACACCCATCCGGCTATCATTGAGCAGGAAGTCTTTGACAAGGTGCAGGAGATCCGTAAGCAGCGCCACCGAAGGACAAAAACCGGAAAGAGCAGCCTGTTCTCCGGCATGGTTTACTGTGCTGACTGCGGGGCAAAGATGCGCTACTGCACCACCAACTACTTTGAGAAGCGGCAAGACCATTTTGTATGCGCCAGCTACCGCAGCAACACAGGAACCTGTTCGGCCCATTTCATCCGGGCGGTTGTACTGGAAGAATTGGTCTGGATGCACATGAAAACAGTAATCCCCTATGTAACCCGGCATGAATCCCATTTTCGGACAGTTATGGAGCAT
>JAHLFP010000052.1 GCA_018883715.1 Candidatus Allofournierella pullistercoris
CCATCATCACCACCACGAGCACGGCAAGGAATGCGGTTGTGGCGGACATCATCACCACCACGAGCATGGCGAGGAATGCGGTTGCGGTGGCCACCATCAGCACCACGAGCATGGCGAGGAATGCGGTTGTGGCGGACATCATCACCACCACGAGCACGGCGAGGAATGCGGTTGCGGTGGTCACCATCATCACCACCACGCAGAGGATGTATTCACCAGCTGGGGACGTCAGACTGCACACCGCTACACCGACGAGGCCATTCACCAGGCTTTGGAAGCGCTGGACACCGGACGTTATGGTACCGTTTTGCGGGCAAAGGGTATCGTAGAAGGGGACGGCCAGTGGATTTACTTTGACTATGTGCCCGGCGAAGCAGATGTGCGCCACGGCTCCGCCCAGGTGACTGGACGACTGTGTGTCATTGGCGCCCAGTTGGATGAACAGGCATTGCAGACCCTGTTCGGGCTGGGCTAAAAAGAAAGGAACAGTGCCGTGAAAGAGATTCCAGTTTATCTATTTTTAGGTTTTTTAGAAAGCGGAAAAACCCGCTTTGTGCAGGAAACCATGGAGGACCCGAAATTTGACGGAAACTGCCATACCTTGCTGCTGGTTTGCGAAGAGGGTCAGGAGGAATACGAGCCCAAAAAGTTCGCCTTTGGTGGAGTAACCGTGGAGCAGATTGAGGATGAGGAACAGCTCACACCGGAGTATCTCTCCCGGCTTGCGGAAAAAACAGGGGCAGGCCGAGTGCTGATTGAGTACAACGGCATGTGGATGCTGGATGATTTGACCGCCGCCCTGCCGGAAAACTGGGTGGTATACCAAAGCATCTGCTTGGCGGACGCCAACACCTTCCAGATGTATTTCAACAATATGCGCCAACTGTTTCTGGATAAGTTCAGCAAAAGCGAACTTCTGATTGTGAACCGGGCGGACAAGCTGACCGACCAGGACAAAGAGATGGTACACAAAGCGGTGCGCCAGGCAAGCCGCCGCTGTGACATTGCCTATGAATTTGAGGATGGCAGCGTAACCTATGACGAAATCCCCGATGAACTGCCCTTTGACCTGAATGCGGACGTGGTGGAAATCGGTGACGAGGACTATGGCATCTGGTATCTGGATATCAGCGAAAATCCTCAGAAATACGCAGGTAAGACGGTGCGTTTTACCGCTCAGGTCTGCCAGACACCTCGGGTGGGACAGAACCAGTTTGTGCCGGGACGCTTTGCCATGACCTGCTGTGCCGATGACATTGAATTTGTGGGCTTCCCCTGCAAATACGACGATGCCAAAAAGCTGGCCCATCGCAGCTGGGTGGTGGTGACGGCACGGATTCGGGTGCAATTCCATCCCTTGTTTGGTGGGGAAGGCCCGGTGCTCACCGCCATGCAGGTGGAGGCCACCATGCCCCTGAAAAACGACGTGGTAACCTTTAGCTGAGTGTAAACCATACAATCCAAAACACAAAGGAGCAAACCCCATGGGAATTTGGAAACAGGTTATTTCAATGGTTGTGGGCATCGGCGCAGGTGCGCTGGCCTACAAGCTGGTGCAGGACTACAATGCACGGAATAAAACCGAAGTAAAAACAGAGTTTGAGAGCCAGGAACCTCAAGACCAGCCTGAGCAGGAAGCAAAGGCGGAACAGTCTGTGGTGCAGTATCCCGCCCGGCCGGACAATGGGCCAAATGTGAACCCGGTGTCTTTGGGTACGCTGGAAAAACCCATTGACCATGCCACCGGAAAGCTGGATGCCACCCGGATTGCAAGCCAGGAAGATTTTGGCGACTGGGACGAATGGGGCTGTCAGGGATAAGCCCCCCCAGCGTAAACTGGGCTAAAAGCCGAAAATCAGCGTAAAAGAAAAGCCTTGCCGCATGGATTGCGGCAAGGCTTTTTTGTTTGTTTTTTTGAAGAAAGGTGGATTACTTTGCGTACTCCACAGCACGGCTTTCCCGGATTACATTCACCTTGATTTGACCGGGATAATCCAGTTCCTCTTCAATCTTCTTGGTGATGGAGCGGGCCAGCAGAACCAGCTGGTCGTCGTTGATAGCATCCGGTTTGACCATGATGCGAACCTCACGGCCGGCCTGTACAGCAAAGGCATTTTCCACGCCCTCAAAGCTGCAACTGATTTCCTCCAGATTTTCCAGACGCTTGATGTAGCTTTCCAAATTTTCACGGCGAGCACCAGGACGGGCGGCGCTGATGGCATCGGCAGCCATAACGATAAAGGCCAGGGGAGTCTTGGGCTCCACATCCCCGTGGTGTGCCTCGATGGCGTGAATCACAGCGGGATTTTCCTTGTACTTGCGGGCAATTTCCACACCAATCTGTACATGGCTTCCCTCGATTTCATGGTCCAGCGCTTTGCCGATGTCATGCAACAGACCAGCACGGCGAGCTTGGGTCACGTTGACGCCCATTTCGGAAGCCAGCAGACCGGACAGATAAGCAACCTCGATGGAGTGGTTCAGCACGTTCTGTCCAAAGCTGGTGCGGAACTTCAGTCGGCCCAGCAGTTTTACAATGTCGGGATGGATGCCGTGGATGCCCACTTCCATCACGGCACGTTCGCCCTCTCGCTTCATGGAAAGTTCCAGCTCTCGGCGGCACTTGTCCACGGTTTCCTCAATGCGGGCGGGATGGATGCGTCCGTCGGAAATCAAGCGTTCCAGCGTCATGCGGGCAACCTCACGGCGAGCCTGGTCAAAGCTGGACAGGGTGATGGCCTCAGGGGTGTCGTCGATAATCAGGTCCACACCGGTGGCGGTTTCCAGCGCACGGATGTTGCGACCCTCACGGCCGATAATCCGGCCTTTCATTTCGTCGTTGGGCAGGGGAACCACGCTGACGGTGGTTTCGCTGGAATGGTCAGCCGCACAGCGAGCGATGGCCATGCCAATCATTTCCCGTGCCATGGTGTCGCACTCTTCTTTCAGATTGGCTTCGTAAGCGGTAATACGTAGAGCCTTCTCGTGGCTCAGTTCCTGGTCCAGACGGCTGAGCAACAGATTTTTTGCCTCGTCCTGGGTCAAGCCGGCGATGTTTTCCAGCTTTTCCATCTGACGCAGTTTCAGCTGTTCCAGCTCGTTCAAGCGGGCTTCCACCAGTTCGCCACGGCGGCGCTGCTGTTCTTCTTTCTGCTCCATGGCGGCAACCTTTTTGTCCAGGGTTTCCTCTTTCTGGTCCAGTCGGCGCTCCTGTCGGCTCAGTTCACTGCGCCGCTCCTTGATTTCCTTGTCCGCTTCGCTCTTCATGCGCAGGGCTTCATCTTTTGCTTCGATGATGGTTTCCTTGCGTTTTTGCTCGGCGGTCTTAATGGCGTCGTTTACAATTCGTTTTGCTTCTTCTTCTGCACTGCCAATCTTGGCTTCTGCTGTCTTGCGACGATGTTCGCCGCCCCAGAAGAAACCTCCGGCAGTACCTACAGCAAGGGCAATACCTGCTGCAAGTAAAATCATTACAATTGGTGGCATCGGTTCAACTCCTTATTGAAAAAATGGTATGTGAGAGGGCTGCGAAGGCGACACAAGCCAAAGCAAAGCAGGCCGGTTCCACCCTATATGCACAACAACAACAACTCCCAGGCAGGGTATCTGCCGGGAGGATTCGGTGGACAGGGCCGAACACAGAGGACAAGACAAGCCATTGCTTGCAGTCCTGCCATGTTAAAAATGGGGGATGTGTCGCTGGAGCCATCAAATATACTCGTTATTCATTTTAATAAATACACCACAAATTGTCAAGGAATATTGACAACTCCGTTCAAAGGGTATATAGTAAAAGTAATCTATCCCGCCAAAACGTTGATGCGGACAACAGCGAACCCGCCTTTACCTCAGAGAGTGCCGCCCATGCTTTTGTCATGGTGCTGAAAGCGGCATGGTATCAAGCAGTTCGGCTTACCACCGCAGAGTGTGGGGGCGAACCCCCGCCGGCTCAGGCCCGTTATCGCCTTAACGAGTGGCGCAACTGCGCAATTCGGGTGGAACCGTGGAGTATGTTCAATGCTTCATCCCGTTACAGTTTGTAGCGGGATGGGGCATTTTTTATTCAAACGGGAGGCATGCAAGATGATTCAAGTGAATCTGAAAGGCACCTGCAAGGAATTTGAAGCAGGTATCACCGCCGCAGAAGTGGCAAAAAGCATTGGTATGGGTCTTTACAAAAGTGCCTGTGCCGCAAAAATTGATGGTCAGGTATGCGACCTGCGCACCGTACTGGACAAGGATTGCAGTCTGGAAATTTTGACCTTTGAGGACGCAGAGGGCAAGCACGCTTTCTGGCACACCGCTGCCCATGTAATGGCACAGGCCATCCAGCACCTGCACCCCGGCGCACAGTTCGGCATCGGCCCTGCGCTGGAGGACGGCTGGTATTACGACGTGGGCGGGGTTAAGCCCTTCACCCCGGAGGATTTCCCCGTAATCGAAGCTGAGATGAAGAAGATTGTCAAGGCAGACCTGCCGGTGGAACAGCGCGTTATTACCCTGGAAGAGGGCCGTGCTCTGTTTGCCAACCAGCCCTACAAGCTGGAACTGCTGGAAGAGTACGCTGAAAAAGGCATGGAGCTGAGCGTCTACACCCAGGGTGATTACACCGATTTGTGCGCTGGCCCCCACCTGATGAGCACCGGCGCTATTAAGGCGGTAAAACTGCGTCAGGCCACCAGCGCCTACTGGCGTGGCGATTCCAGCAAGGGCAGCCTGTGTCGTGTGTACGGCATTGCCTTCCCCAAGGCAAGCCAGCTGGAAGAGTATGTAAAACAGCAGGAGGAAGCCCTCAAGCGGGACCACAACCGCATTGGACGTGAGCTGGAGTACTTCACCACCGTGGATGCCATCGGTCAGGGTTTGCCTGTTATGTTGCCCAACGGCAGCCGGGTGATCCAGCTGTTGCAGCGCTGGGTGGAGGACACCGAGCAGAAGCGTGGCTACCTGCTGACCAAAACTCCCTTGATGGCAAAGCGGGATTTGTACAAAATCAGCGGCCACTGGGACCATTATCTGGACGGTATGTTCGTGCTGGGCGACCCCCACGACGAGACCAAGGAGTGCTTTGCCCTGCGTCCCATGACCTGCCCCTTCCAGTATCAGGTTTACCTGAACCGCAAGCGCAGCTATCGTGACCTGCCCATGCGTCTGGGCGAGACTTCCACCCTGTTCCGCAACGAAGACTCCGGCGAGATGCATGGCCTGATTCGTGTGCGCCAGTTCACCATCAGTGAGGGCCACCTGATTATCCGTCCCGACCAGCTGGAGGAGGAATTCCGTGGCTGTCTGGAGCTGGCAAAGGAGATGCTGGACACTCTGGGCCTGGGCGAGGATGTAAGCTACCGCTTCAGCCAGTGGGACCCCAACCGCAAGGACAAGTACGAAGGTACTGCCGAACAGTGGGAAGAAGCACAGGGCATGATGGGTAAGATTTTGGATCACCTGGGTCTGGATTACAAGATTGGCATCGACGAAGCCGCTTTCTATGGCCCCAAACTGGACATCCAGATTAAGAACGTGTTCGGCAAAGAGGACACCCTGATTACCATCCAGATTGACATGTTGCAGGCAGAGCGGTTTGGCATGACCTATGTGGGCGAGGACGGCAAGGAGCACATCCCCTATATCATCCATCGTACCTCCATGGGTTGCTACGAGCGTACTCTGGCCTTGCTGCTGGAGAAATACGCCGGCGCACTGCCCACCTGGCTGATGCCCACTCAGGTGGAAATTATCCCCATCACCGAGCGTCAGCACGCCTATGCACGTCAGCTGCACGAGAAGCTGGAAGCAGCTGGCATCCGGGTGGATACCGACTATCGCAGTGAAAAGATGGGTTACAAAATCCGTGAGGCCCAGCTGAAGAAGATTCCTTATATGCTGGTGGTAGGCGATAAGGAGATGGAGGAAGGCCTGGTGGCTGTCCGTGCCCGCAAGGAAGAAAAGGGCGGCGTAAAGACCTTGGATGCATTCCTGGCAGAAATCCTCACCGAGATTGCAACCAAAGAACGCTAAGCACAAACCCGGTATAAGCTATACCGAAACGTAAAATCAAAGCGGCCTCTGCCCTGTGGGGTGGAGGCCGTTTTTTGCGGCTAAAATTCAGGTGTAAAAAATAAACGAAAAAATTTGAAAAAAGGTATTGACGAATGGGAAAACACTTGATATAATAAATAAGCCGTCAGCAAGACGGAAGAAAAACATGAACCATTAGCTCAGTCGGTAGAGCATCTGACTTTTAATCAGAGGGTCCGGAGTTCGAGTCTCCGATGGTTCACCACAAAGACCATCATCCGTTTGGATGGTGGTTTTTTGTTTTGTGCAAAAAAGATTCATATGCAAAAAGAGGACGGTTTGAAACCGTCCTCTTTTTTGTAACGATCCGCTTATGTTCCGTTGCAACTGCCTGCTTGTGCTGGTTTGCGACGATTTGCTTGTGCTCTTTTTGTGTACGTTTGCGTTAAACCCCAAACCGGATTATTCACTGGTGCGCATGTAATGCAGGATGGGCTCCTTTTTCCACCGTCTCATATACACGGCGGCGCAAAGCAGGGCGATGGCAAAGGCAGCAAGAACACTCAGAACAATGGCAACCCAGGGGATGGGGAAGAAGAATGCCGCCACCATGCGCAGGATGAAGTATTCCACCCCAAGCAGTGCAAACCCGATGGGAAGCCCCCACAGCACCGCCTCTGCGCTGTGTACCAGACTTTGGGTCAAAATCATCTGCCAAATCTGCTGCTGGGTGCCGCCCATGGATTGAATTACAGCAAACTCCTTTTGTTGCAGGCAAAGGCCGGTATAGATGGTTGTGGCGGTGTGACAGGCGCAGATAAGGCCAATTAAACCGGAGAAACCATACACAATGACGTTTACCAGCAGGTGCAGAATCTGGGTGAATGCCAGCGACATACGGTTGTCCGAAACAAGCAGGTAATCCTGCATGCCTTCCGCCATCTGGGTGTTGTATTCCAGTGCCTTTAGTTCCTCTTTCAGTTCCAGGGGAACATCAGTCTGGTACTGCACCTGCACACTGCGGGGCAGAATTTCGCCGCTGGCCTGCTCCCACCGTTCCACCATCTGGTCCATCTGCTCCCGGCTGGTAAGCAGGATAAGCCCAGCAGGGTTGGAATACCGCTGTTTTACAAACTCGGTGTTGTCCACCCCGGCAATCACCAGATTCACCGGAATGCCTTTCAGCTCTGCCTGAATCATGTCGCCGGGCTTGGCCTGGGTCTGGGTAACAATCTGGTTGTCGTAAAAATAGCGGTTTGCCACGATGCAGGACAGGCTATCCTCTTGGGAACTGGTGTGCTGTGCCAGACGCTGGAAGCCCTCGTCCGGGATGAGTTGCAGTTCAATGGAAACCAGATAGCTTTCATTTTGGGGGGACTGATTTATCTCAGCCGCCAACTTGATTACCTGGCTGTTGTACAGGCTGGCGGGAATTTTGGCGGCATCCAGAATGATGGATTCGGCCACAGCCACCTCCTGCACAGGGGTTTGGGGGTTCAGCAGGTGGTCAAACACGGCAGTTTTGGAAAGGGATTCAACACTTGCGGCATAAGCCACGCTAATGGGGAAGGATTCCCCGTCCATTTTTATCTTTACCAACTCATTCAGGCACTGTCCAAGGCCGGATGCGGCAATCAGCAAGGCGATGGAGCCAGCAAGGGAGCGGACGGTGGCGGTGTAACGGCGGCGGTTGCGTTTTGCGCTTTTTACTGCCACAGCGGCGGGGGCGCCAAAGACTTTTCGCACCCATTTGCCGGCTTTTGTCACACGAGGGCTGACCTCCACCTCTCCCTCGCCCTTGATGGCCTGCATAACAGAAATTTTGGAAAAGCGGTGGGCAGGCATCCAGGCGGAACACAGCACCACCACAAGGCTGACAAGCACGCTCAGTGCAACCATACCAAAGTCAAAGGAAAGATGCAGGGAAATATCTGCCCCAAAAAGCTCCTGCATGTTCTGGAACAAAGGGGACAAAAGCCGGAAGGTAATGGCAAGTCCCCCAAAGCCAGCAATCAGACCCAAGGGGATGCCCACCGCCGCCACATACAGTGCTTCATACAAAAGGCAAAGGGCGGCCTGCCCGGCGGTTGCCCCTGCGCTGACCAGCATGCCCAAGGTGCGCCGCCGCTGGGTCAGGCTGATGGAAAAGGCGTTTACAATCATCATGCCGGATACCACCCCGACGATTACCACAAGGACCGCCCGCAGGGCATTGATGGCGATGGAAATTCGGTTATCTCCATCTGGAGCGGATGCACCAGACAAAGCGATGAGCATCCTTGCATAAATGGAAGGGGCATTAGGGGCGGTACGGCGTACTTGGTCGGTTGCCTGTTCCGTGTGGGCAAAATATTTGTTGTCCAGTGTATCAGACACAGAGAAGAACCGATAGGAGTCTGCACC
>JAHLFP010000053.1 GCA_018883715.1 Candidatus Allofournierella pullistercoris
GGGGTAAAACGCTTGTCCTGTTCCAGCAGGTTCATAAGCTCCTGGGCCGTGCGCCAGGTCATCTCATACTCCTGCATGTTCAGCCCTTCTGCCCCTTTGTCTCGGCCACCGTGGCCAGGGTCAATCATCACTACAAAAGCGTCTTGCTCCTTGCCCAGCGCCATCAAGCCACCGCCATGATTACATAGTAGCAGGAAAGCCCCCACCACCAGAGCAGCCACGCCCACCAGCAACAGCAACGGCAGGAGCTTCGGCCCTTTACGACGGGGTGGACGACGACGGTGAGAGGCACCGCCCCGCTTGTCCGGGAGAGGATTCTCCGGCGGACGGTGATACGGGGCACGACGGTCAGGGGGTGTGCGGTCGGATGTGGGGCGGCGATAGGAACGGCGACCCGAGGGCTTCTGCCCAGTAGGTCTGGTTTGTTTCGGGGCACGGTACACCTTTTGGGAAGGGGTCTGTGCCGGGATTGTAATCTCTTTTACAACCATGGGAACACTCCTTCTTTTGATTTTCCTACTCGTCCGGTACGGAAAGTGCCGCTTTTCCACTTTATAACCAGTCAGTATGTTACCATATTACCACATTTGTTACTCCGTCAGGGACAGATTCCTCCAATTTTCTTTTACTTTTCATCAAATTTAGCAAATTGACCAAAAAATTGCGCTTTCCCTGTTGAATCTGCCCTTTCACACCGTCCCCTGTTCCCCGCACACAAAAAACACCCCTGTCCCAAGAGGAACAAAGGGTGTTGTTTAACCACTGAAAGCCCGGTGTACCTGTCTTTAACAGGTGGGCAGTCCTTCAAATGCCTGCATACCCGCATACCAGGCGGCGGGAGCAAGCTGTTCTTCAATCCGCAAAAGCTGGTTGTACTTTGCCACCCGCTCGATGCGGCAGGGCGCACCAGTTTTAATCTGGGTACAGCCCAGTGCCACCGCCAGATGGGCAATGGTGGTGTCCTCGGTTTCGCCAGAGCGGTGGCTCATAACACTTCGATAGCCATTCCGGTGGGCAAGCTGCACCGCCTGGATGGTCTGGGTCAGGGTTCCAATCTGGTTGGGCTTAATCAAGATGGCATTGGCACAACCGGACGCAATGCCCTGGTCCAGCCGCCGGGTATTTGTGACAAACAAATCATCCCCCACCAGTTGCAGACGACTTCCCAGACGGCTGGTGAGATGCTCCCATCCCTCCCAGTCCTCTTCATCCAGTCCATCCTCCAGCGAACAGATGGGATACCTGCTGGCCAGTTCGCTCCAGTACTCCACAAGCTGGGCGCTGGTAAAATGCCGTCCACTTTTAGGCATATGGTACTCTCCCGGTGCGTGCGCTTTCCACTCGCTTGCCGCCGCATCCAGCGCCAGTGCCACATCCTGCCCCGGCTGGTAGCCAGCGGCTTCAATAGCCTGTACCAACAGGTCTAGTGCCTGTTCCTCACTTTCCAGGTTGGGGGCAAAACCGCCCTCATCCCCCACACCCGAAGACAACCCCTGTTTGCGCAAAAGTTCCGCCAAAGTATGGTAAATTTCCGCACCCCAGCGCAAGGCTTCGGAAAAACTGGGTGCGCCCAGGGGCACAATCATAAACTCCTGAATGTCCAGATTGTTGGCGGCATGGGCACCCCCGTTCAGCACGTTCATCAAAGGAACCGGCAAGGCCGTGGCCTGTTGCCCTCCCACCCAGCGAAAGAGCGGCTCCCCCTTGGCCTGCGCCATGGCATGGGCATAGGCAAGTGACACCGCCAGTACCCCACCTGCACCAAGATTGGCAAAGTTAGGGGTTCCATCCAGCTGGCACAGCCGGGCATCCAGCGCAGACTGGTGCGGGGGATTCCACCCCTGCAAGGCGGGGGCAATTTTCTGATTCACCTGCTCCACCGCCTTTTGAACCCCCTTGCCCTTGTATCGGTGGGCATCCCCATCCCGCAGTTCCACCGCCTCAAAGCTTCCGGTGGATGCCCCGCTGGGGCTGGCGGCTCTGCCCACCGCCCCACAGGCCAGCGTTACCTCCGCCTCCACGGTGGGGTTGCCCCGGCTGTCCAAAATCATCCGGGCGTGTATGGTTTGCAATGTGGTATCCATGGCATATCCTCCTTTTATCAAACAAAGACACATTCCATGGATAGTATGCCCCACCCCAGCCGGGTTCAAGCGGGCTATTTTTTGTTCTGGTTACACCTGTTCCAGCCACAGCCCCTGATAGGGAGCAAGTTCCAGCTGGCAGGGGTATTCTTTCCCGGTTTGCAGACAGCGGTATGCCCCTTGCGGAAGCTCCAAACTGCGAGGTTGCAGGTCAAAGTTGAACACACCCACAAGGGTCTGACCCTCCTTGTGCCGCTGGATGGCCAGCAGAGACTGGTGGGGGGTGTCCAGCGTTGTGTAAGGAGCATCCGCATCAAAAGCAGGATGCTTGCGCCGCAACTGGGTCAGGGTGTTCAGCCCACTGAAGATTCTGCCCGCCGGGGTGGTGGTATCCTTTGCCTGCTCCACCAAATCCCAGCGCATCTGTCCCCGGTGCAGATACCGGCTATCCTCGGCATAGTGGGGATTTTGTTCATAGGAATAATCATTCAGCTGTCCCACCTCGTCCCCGTTGTACAGCATGGGAATACCAGACTGGAACATCATCATGCTGTGGAGCATCAAATCCAGCCCCACTGCCTGATTGTATTCCTCCTGGGTCTTGGCGGTTTCCAGCCCGCACAGGCTGGCGGTGGTGCCACAAAGCCGTGCGTCCCCGCTGGCAATATCGTCGTTGTACAGCTGGCCTCGGCTGGCGCTTCCGGGTGTGCGCCCCAGGAAAAAGTCATTCAGGTACTGCTTGTGGCTGGTTTGCTGCATACCCCAGCTTGCCAGCGTGTCATAGTCCAGCCCCCATCCAATGTCATCGTGGCAACGCAGATAGTTCAGGAACACAAACTCCTTGGGCAGTGCGCCCACGCTGTCCAGCTGCCCTTTCAGCAGTCTTGCATCGTGGGTGGCAAGGGTGTTCCAGATGGTACACATGGAGGTCACGTTGTAAAGAAGATGACACTCCGGCTTTTCCGCCGTGCCAAAATAGGGCGTCACCTTCACTGGCTCCATCACCACCTCACCCAGCAGAATCACGCTGGGGCAGACAATCTCCCCAATCATCCGCATCAGCCGGACAATGGTATGTACCCGGGGCAGGTTGCGGCAGCTGGTGCCCAACTCTTTCCAGATATAGGGCACCGCATCAATCCGCATAATATCAATGCCACGGTTTGCAAGATAGAGGAAATTGTACATCATCTCGTTGAATACCCGTGGATTGCGGTAGTTTAAATCCCACTGATAGGGGTAAAAGGTGGTCATGACCCAGTAGCCGTTGTCCATCTTGGTAAAGTTGCCTGGGGCGGTGGTGGGGAATACCTGGGGCACGGTTTTTTCATACTCCTGCACTAGTGCCTCGTTGTCAAAGAAGAAATATCGGCTCATGTACTCCCCATCCCCGGCAAGGGCACGCTTTGCCCAGTCATGGTCGCAGCTGGTATGGTTCATGACAAAGTCCATACATACATTGATGCCCTGCTTGTGACAGGCGGTGGTGAGCTGTTCCAAATCCTCCATACTGCCCAGGTCTTTTCGCACGGTGCGAAAATCCGCCACCGCATAACCTCCATCGCTACGGCCTTCCACCGTGTCCAAAAAGGGCATCAGGTGCAGACAGTTCACCCCTGCCGAGGTCAGGTAGTCCAGCTTTTTCTCCACCCCCTTCATATTGCCTGCAAACCGGTCGATGTACAGCATCATGCCCAGCAAATCACGGCTTTTGTACCAGTCCGCCTCTTCCAGACGCTGGGCATCCCGCTGTTTCAATGCCTTGCTGCGCTCCTTCCAAAACTGGCGCATCTGGTCGCACAGTTCCGCAAACATAGAGCCATTGTCATACAGTTCCATATACAGCCAGCGCAGCTCGTCATGGTGGTGGGCCAGTCGCTGTTCAAATAAATCCTGCTTTTCGTAATTTTGCTGTTTTGCCACAGAGTCAATCCTCCTGTACTTCTTCTACTAAAATCTGCAAGGCGGGGTAATCTCCTGCCATAATGGGCAAGGTCAACCCGGCATGGCACAGGGCCGCCCCGGTGTAAACGTTGCCGTTCAGGGATTCCCGATAGCGCTTGTCTGCCGCCAGTCCCCGCAGTTTGATGTGGATGGGCATGGGGTTTGCACCCGGGTCTTTGCAAACCACGCTCACCGCCGCCAGGCTCTTGTCCGGCATGGTGAACTGCCATGCAGTAAAACAGCTGTCCTCCATGGCATTGGTCAAACGGTGGTAACGGCCTTCCAGCACCAGCGGTTGCAGACGCTTATAGGTTGCAATCTGGCTGCGCACCTGCTCCTTTTCCTCCTGGGTGAGAAGCTGTAAATCCAGCTCATAGCCAAATGCCCCTGCCATGGCCACCACGCCACGGGTGGCAAAGGGGGTACTGCGCCCAGTCTGGTGGTTGGGGCTTGCGGAAACATGGCTTCCCATGGAGATAGGCGGATAGCCAAAGGAGGTGCCATGCTGAATCTTCAGCCGATGGATGGCATCCGTGTCATCACTGCACCAAATCTGGGGGAAATAATGAAGCATACCTGCATCAAAACGACCGCCACCGCCGGCGCATCCCTCAAACAGTACATGGGGGAAGCGGGTGGTCAGCCGCTCCAGCAGTTCATATACGCCCAGCATATACCGATGGTAGGCTTCTCCCTGCCGCTCTTTGGGCAGGGCATGGCTGTATACGTCGGTCATGTTCCGGTTCATATCCCACTTAATATAGGCAATGTCGTTTTCCTCCAGCAGTTGGCTCAGCACCCGGTCCAGATAATCCACCACTTCCGGGTTGCCCAAATCCAGCACAAGCTGACTGCGGCTGGTCACCGGATTGCGTCCTGGTGCGGACAGTACCCACTGGGGATGTTCCTGCCCCAGCTGGGAACCGGGGCTGACCATTTCCGGCTCCACCCACAGGCCGAACTTCATGCCCAGGGACTGAATGCGGGTAATCAAACTGGACAGACTGCATCCCAGCTTTTCCTCGTTTACAAACCAGTCACCCAGTCCGGTCAGGTCATTGCTCCGCTGTCCAAACCATCCGTCGTCCAGCACCATCATTTCCACCCCAAGCTCTTTGGCCTGGCGGGCAATCTGATAAATTTTTTCTCCGGTAAAGTCAAAATAGGTGGCTTCCCAGTTGTTAATCAGCACCGGGCGGGGCTTGTTCTTCCAGCTGCTGCGCACCACATGGTTCTGCAAAAACTGGTGGTACTGGGCACTCAGCTGTTCCAGACCCTCGCTGGTATAGCTGAACAGCACCTCCGGGGTGGTGAAGCTCTGCCCCGGCTCCAGCGTCCAGGCAAAGAAGTCATCGCTGATGCCCGCCACAAGCCGGGTGGAGCCCATCTGGCTTACCTCAAATTCCATCTTGAAGTTGCCGGAGTACACCAGCATAGCTCCCAGGCACTCCCCTGTCTGCTCGGTGGTGTCCGGGCTTGCCAGCACCGCAAAGGGGTTGTGGTGGTGGCTGCTGGCACCACGGGCAGAGCGCAAAGTCTGCACCGAGTGGGAAAGGGGCGTGCGCTCCAGCTGACGCTCCATGCAGTGACGGCCATGGAAATGAAGCAGTTCCCACTGTCCAAAGGGTAAATCCAGACAGGCGCTGGCGGCCTTGTGGAGCACAATGGGCTTCTCCCCTTTGTTTTCCAGCCGGGCGGCACGGGCAATCACGTTTGCCTTTTCAAATACGCCGTACAACAGCACCAGGCACAGCCCGCTGTGTGCATCCCCCAGTACCAGTTCCAAAGTTTCGCACTCTTCTTCCTCCCCAAAGGAGGCGGGTAGCCCCTCCAGCTTGTACTTGCCGGGCACAAACTCTGCCCGCTCAAATCGGAAATCCGCCAGGTGACTGCCGTCCGCTTGCTGAAGCTGGATGGCGGGAACTCTAAAATCCCCCAGCCCAGCCCCGGTGTATTCCTGGCTGATGTTATCCAGGGAATAGGTTCTGTCCCGGCTCATGCCCGCAGGCTGGGGGGAAAACCCGCAGTCGGTGTAGTACTCCAGCGGGCGCAGGTCGCAGTCCCCCACGCTGGGGCCATAGTACAGGTGATGCAACACCTTTTGTTCGTCCACCCACATCTGATAGGTGGTGTCCTGGGTGTGCAGGGTGATAAGTCCTGTGGTTTTATCAAACTGAATGCTCACAATTCATTCTCCTTACAAAAAGCCTTCTGCACAGTAAGCCACAGCGGATGGAATCCGGTGCTCCTTGCGCCAAAAAATCCCGGCTGTTTTGCCAGCCGGGAAAAGGGTACGGGTTACTTTCCGCCTGTCATTGCAATGCCTTGGATAAAGTGTTTCTGGAAGATTAAGTACAAAACCACCATGGGAATCATGGCCAGCAGGCTACCCGCCATCAGCACCGGGAAATCAGTGGAATACTGACCATTCAAGGTGGACAAACCAGCGGACAGGGTCATCTGGTTCAGGTCGGTGTTGGCAATCAGGGGCCACATCAGGTCAGAGTAAGCAAACACGGCGGTGAAAATGGCCAGCGCCGCAATGCTGGGGCCAGTCAAAGGCAACATCACCCGGGTAAAGGTCTGCCATTTGGTGCACCCATCCAGATAGGCCGCTTCCGCAATCTCGTTGGGAATCGCCATGTAGCTTTGCCGCAGGAAAAAGGTACCAAAAGCGGAAACCAAACCGGGGAACACCAGCGCAAAGATGCTGTTGGTCAAACCTGCACGGGCCAGCATCAGGTACTGGGGGGTGATGAAGATCTGGCTGGGCAGCATCATCTGAATCAGCACAATGCCAAACAACGCCTTTTTAAAGGGGAAATTCAGCTTTGCAAAGGCATATCCGGCCATGGAGCTGAACACAATGGCGCACAGCACCCGGAAAAAGATAAGCAGTGCGGTGTTGATGTACAAATCCACAAAGGGCAGACTGTCCAGTGCGGTTTTAAAGTTATCAAAATTCCACTGGGAGGGAAGAATCTTCGGGGGAATCAGCATGGATTCTGCCTGGGTTTTAAAGCAGGTCAGTACCATCCACACAAAGGGCAGAATCATCACAAGACTGCCCAAAATCAGGGCAAGATAGGTGGCAACCCTGGTCAGTTGCCGACTGCTTTTCATACTGCTACGCATTGTTTACACCTCGTAATTCACCCATTTTTTCTGTCCGATAAACTGAACCACGGTCACAGCGCCAATGAGCAATACCGTCCAAACCACGATGGCGCTGGCATAACCCTTATCTCCGGCGATAAAGCTTTCCCGATAGAACAGGGACATCAGGCTTTGGGCGTCGTTGAGCACCGGGTTTGCATCGTCCACCATCATGTAAATCAGGTCAAACACCTTCATGGAGGACATAAGCCGCATAATCAGCACCACAAACAAGGTGGGGGAAACCATGGGCAGGGTGATGTGGAAAAACTGCTTTGTCTTGGAAGCACCGTCCAAATCCGCCGCCTCATACAGGGTGGGGGACACATTCTGCAAGCCTGCCAGCAGAAGCACCGCATCATAGCCAATGTTGCTCCAAATCTGCACGACGGCACAGCTGAGCAGCACAAACTGGCTTGTGGTAAGCCAGCCAATGTTCTGTCCCAGAATGCTGTTCAGGATGCCGTACTGGGTGTTGAAAATCCACTTCCACACCATGGCAATGGCGGCAGGGGCCACCACCATGGGCAGGAAGAAGATGGCACGGAAGATGGTGCGTCCCTT
>JAHLFP010000054.1 GCA_018883715.1 Candidatus Allofournierella pullistercoris
AGGATGGTGAACATCTCCTGTTTGGATTCGATGTAACGCAAAACCTGCAAAACCACGGAATACAACTTTGCAATGTCCCCCGCACCGCCCTCTTTTTGGATGTATTCATCCAGGCAGTCCTCCATCTCCTGAATAATCTGCGCCTCCAGCCATATCGCCGAACATTGACGGTTGAATTCCATCACTGGCCTGCGAAGCAACTGCCAGGTGCGGGCCAAGACCTCGGTTGGGGAAATTGAAATCAGTGCAAGCAAAATCGACAGAGGCGAGTTCAAAAGCCAGAATGGTACTATCCGGATGCACAGTGTTGCCTGCCTGCGGGGTATGGCCGCCGAGACGCTAACCGGCGAGATTGAATGCAACTGCTCCGAACCGGCGGAAGAATACCTGCTGGACTGCCATTCCGAGCAGGGAAAATGCACCCTGCCGGATGTTTTGGGCCACGGCGAAAAACTGCTGCGCCTGCGCTCCAAAGCAGGGGCGATCACCACCAGCTTTTATGGTCAAAACAAGGCTACTTCTTGTTGAAATTGTGACAAAACCGCATCACTCTAAACTCCATAAAAAGATACTCCCGCAATAGAAAAAGGTCGCTCTAGTTGCCATGCTAGAGCGACCTTTTTCTGTTATGTAGCCCCCCAATTACGAGCCAAGGAGGCTTTCCTCAAAGGCAAAGAGGGCCTGGTTGATTTCAAAAATATCGTAGTTACCTTTCTGGATAAAATACTCGATGATAATATCAAACTTGCTAGAATGGGAAAAGGCAAACCCGGCTTTTTGGAGCATGTCCTTTGTTTCCTCCAGGGATAGTTCCAGCGCAATGGCAAAGGCAAGCACCGTGGGCTTGGAGGGCTTGTACCCCGCATTTCCCCGAATTTTGGAAAACAGCTTCCGGTCGATGTTGGCCTTTTTGTAGCACTGAGCATCCGTCATGCCTTTTTCGTCAATTTTCCGTAGCAGCATCTGGGAAAAACTCTCCTCCATCTGGGCCAATGCCTGCTCCAGCGTGGGTTCATCCGGTTCAAGCCACAGGTGGGCAATATCGTGAAAATAGCCATCGTCCCCGCACTTGGGTGTGGGTGCCAGGGACACCCGCCGGGATAGGACATCGCTTTTTTCCTGCACATATCGGTCGTCGATGTACTGGGAAATATCCGAAAAGAGCGCTTCGCTGATTTGGTAGGAGTCCCGGTCAAATACCACCAGGTACACCATCATATCCTGTTCCAGCAGAAATTCCCGGATAACCTGGATGGCCACCTGCAACGCCTGCTCCCTAGGGTAGCCATACACCCCGGTGGAGATAAGGGGAAAGGCAATGCTCTGGCATTGGTGCTGTTTTGCCAAGGCAAGGCAGGTGCGATAGCAACAGGCAAGGGTTTGCCTCTCGCCATATCTGCCACCTTTCCACCGGGGGCCAACGGTGTGAATCACATACCTGCAAGGAAGATTGTATCCCCTTGTGATTTTTGCGTCCCCCGGATGACAGCCACCCAGCGTTTTGCAGGCCTGCAAAAGCCGTGGCCCAGCCGCCCGGTGAATGGCACCATCCACCCCGCCACCCCCTAATAACGAGGGATTCGCCGCATTTACGATGGTATCCACCGCCATCTTGGTAATGTCGTTGCGCACAATCTGCAATGGCATACAATCACTCCTTGGGGTTGGCATGAAGAACGATAATAAAAAACCGCACCCTTTGCGCCGGATGGTTCAAAGAATGCGGAATAATTGGCGGAGAGTCAGGGATTCGAACCCTGGGTCCCGGTTAGGGGACACGAAATTTCGAGTTTCGCACCTTCGACCACTCGGACAACTCTCCTTATTGCTTACATTGGCTTATTATAACAAAAAAACACGGGTTCGTCAATCACAACGAAAAATACCCCGGCCAAGGCCGAGGTACTTCCCTAAAACAACTGCCAAATCCTTCATTTGACCCTTTGATGGTATCACGTAACAGGCGATTTTGTCAAGTTATTTTGCCGGATTTGCCCGGTTTGGCACACTTATGGTAAACCAAAAACAAAAAAGCCAAGTTCCAGTCGCAAAAACGCTTGAAACTTGGCTTGTTGGTGGAGAATTAGGGACTCGAACCCCAGACTTCCTGCGTGTGATGCAGGCACTCTAACCAGCTGAGCTAATCCTCCGTGACAGAGTCTATTATAGCATCTGTGCACAAAAAAATCAACGGGTTTTTCCAAAATTTAATCTTCAAAAAAAAATGGCTTTTTGTTGCATTCTGATAGCGTGCTATGGTATGATTTGTAAGTTAAATTTCACCGCACTGCCTGTGCCAAAGCCACTAGAGCAGGCAGCCTTACCATTTTTAGGAGGGAACCGTTATGCAGTTTGGATTCGATAACAATCTCTACATCCAAAAACAGACCGAAAATATCCTGGCACGCATTGACCGATTCGAAGGCAAGTTGTACCTGGAATTTGGCGGAAAGCTGTTTGATGACTACCACGCCGCCCGGGTACTGCCCGGTTTTGATGTGAACGGAAAAATCCGACTGCTGCACGAGTTGCGGGACAAGGCCGAGATTATCTTCTGCATCAGCGCTGGAGACATTGAAAAAACCAAGATGCGTGCCGACCTGGGCATCAGCTATGACATGGAGGTTCTGCGCCTGATTGACGACATCACCGCCATGGACATCGAGGTGAACAGCGTTGTTATCACCCAGTACACCGGCCAGCGGGCCGCAGATGCCTTCTCCAAAAAGCTGACCCTGCGGGGCGTGAAAAACTACATCCATCGTCCCATCGAGGGCTATCCTTTGGCTGTGGATTACATCTGTAGCGATGAAGGCTATGGCTCCAACCCTTACATTGAAACCACCAAGCCCCTGGTGGTGGTGACTGCTCCCGGCCCTGGCAGTGGCAAGCTGGCTACCTGCTTGAGCCAGGTCTACCACGAGCACAAGCGGGGCGTCATGGCGGGCTATGCAAAGTTTGAGACCTTCCCGGTTTGGAACCTGCCCCTGAAGCACCCGGTGAACCTGGCCTATGAGGCCGCCACCGCGGATTTGAACGACGTGAACATGATTGACCCCTTCCATCTGGAAGCATACGGCGAAACCACCATCAACTACAACCGAGATGTGGAGGCTTTCCCCATTGTACAGAACATCCTGGCACGGATTACCGGCGACAAGGAGTTCTACCGTAGCCCCACCGACATGGGCGTAAACATGGCGGGCTATGCCATCTTTGACGATGCTGTGGTTCGTAAAGCGGCCACCGAGGAAATCTTCCGCCGCTACTACAAAGCCGCCTGCGAAGTAAAACAGGGCAAGGCCACCGATGCAAGCCTGCACAAGATTGAGAACATCATGCAGCAGCTGGACGTGAATGCCACCTCCCGTGCGGTTGTGGCTCCCGCCCTGGAGAAGATGCGGCAAAGTGGCTCTCCTGCCGCTGCTCTGGAACTGCCCAACGGACAGATTGTCACCGGAAAAGCCAGCGAGCTGATGAGCGCTTGCAGCTCCACCATTCTGAACAGCCTGAAGGTTTTGGCAGGAATTCAGGATTCTGTCCTGCTGATTCGTCCTGAAGTTTTGGAGCCGATTCTGCGGCTGAAAATCGACTATCTGGGTAGCCGTTCCAGCGTCCTGAAGGTGGACGACGTGCTGGCAGGTTTGGCTGTCAGCGCCGCCACCGAGCCGGTTGCCGCAAAGGCCATGGCGGCTCTGCCCCTGTTGCGGGATTGTGATTTGCACTCCACCCAGATGCTTCATTCTGGCGATGAAGGCACCCTGCGCAAGCTGGGTCTGCGGATGACCTCTGAACCCCAGTACCCCGGAAAGGATTTGTTCTTCTAAGCAATCCTTAATAAGCAAGGGCAGACACCGACCGGGAGGGTAAAACCCAGGTGGATTTGGGCCAAATCCTTGATAGACAAGCCTGGATGACTCCCCCACTGTGTGGCAAGTACCCCTCACTGCCGGACAAGATGAATTGAGATTACAGCAAAATCCCTCTGCGCTTGCAGGGGGATTTTTGTTGCACCTTGTTTTTCGGCAGGTTCTCCTTGGTTGCGCCGGCTTTTGCATTGTGTTATACTGCTTGTTAAGATAAAAACAGCATAATTTTAGTAGGAGGTATCTTTGTGAAGCGGACTCTGTTGCGGATTGTCCTGATTCTTGTTTTCTTTGCGGTATCTTTGGGGGTGTTGTATCGGGTAGGGGGTGCGATCAATTCGGATGCACAGATTTACCACATGATGTGGGGGTTGACCTTGCCTGCGGATGTGAGGGAGGAATACAGCCTTGCCACCCCCGCCAGCTTCCACGGGGATGGCATCCGGTACACGGTGTATGCATGCGGCGAGCTTCCGTCGGCTTCGGATGCGGCTTTTTCCTCCTCTCCGGATGGAGAATTGGAGGAACGGGTGCTGGATTTGCTGAAAACCTTGCAGGTGCCGGATAAGCACAAACCCAATTTTTATCCCAGTTATGAGTGGGGTGTGTTGCAAAAAGGCGAAAACCAGTTGTACCTTATCTATAATCCGGTTTTGGAACAGCTTTACTGCGTGCAGTATACCCAGTGAGGGGGTAAATTTTCGGAGTTAAACTTGTGGGTTGTAGAAAAGATTTTACAGGATTGCCCCGTGCCTTGTGGACGGTATGCTACCCTTGTGGTCGGGAGGGGCTTTTGCAGGCCCTCGTTCCCAGATTTTGCGAGGTAAAAAAGAAAAGCCAACGGCTCTTGGACCGAAGCCTGCCCCAGCTCTTTTGGAAAATCGGGGTGGTGTTTCTTGTTTCCGTGGCATTGTGGGCTGTCTCCCTCTGGAAACTGCCCCAGTGGAGTCTAGTGCTTTTGATTCCCGTGGTGCTGGGTGTGGGAGAGCATCTTTCAGCCCGCCACCGGGGTAACCTGCGCCTGCTATACCAAGGCATTCACCCGGCAGGTGGCACGGTGCAATCTCCCCCTGTTTCTTCCCCGTGGGGAGAAACTCTTGATTCACAACCTGAAACAGTACGAAGCCCATAAAATCCGGCTCACCGGTTGAGGGAATCCAAACCCGCCCCATCTGAAACAACACCCCATTTGTCCCACAGTGCTCTCCACTGCATCACAAATGGGGTGCTTTTTTATGCCATTTTCAAGAAAACAATCCAAAACGCACCCCCCATGATTGTCGAAGAGGGTATGCTCTCCGCTGTCCCTAAAAACTACAATAGCACATACCAAGCTATACCTTCTTATGTGAATGGCTCTGGTGTGTATGAGTCTATTACCTCTCTTCCTGTTAAGGGGATTGAGGGCCAGACCGTGACCCGTGCATATCTGAATAATCCTGCCTATCCTCTGTATGCTCAGTAAAATCAGGCAAAGAAAGGATATTATCCTTGTCGCATTGTGTGTATCTCTCACACTGGTCTTTTTAAGCTTTATTTTATGGCCACGACCGTGTGGAGATTTCCTGAGACAGGAAGACGAACTGACATTTTATTTTGTGACTCCTATATTCTCTGATGCTTCCCCATTACCTAGTCTTATTCCCGAACAGCGGACTCTGGATTTCAATTCAGATGAGTTCCAAGCAATACTCAGCATCATGGACGAGTATCTCTGTCATATTACTTTAGACAATTCGTCTAAAAACAATCATGCCACCTGGGTAACAGTCTATAACGCAGATGGATTTCCAGTCTTTACGTATACG
>JAHLFP010000055.1 GCA_018883715.1 Candidatus Allofournierella pullistercoris
CTCCCCGGTCGTATCCATCACGGTGGGGTAGGTATATCCCTGCTGGCTCAGCCAGCTTGCAATCTCATCTGCGCTTTTCTCCTTCTGATTGATGGAGAATCCTTCTCTATCAGGTGCGGCAACGCCCAAAACCACCAGTTCCCCGTTGTTCTCGTCCCAGTCCTGATAGAGCGCCTCAATTTCCGGCATTTCCTGCCGACAAGGGCCACACCAGCTGGCCCAGAAATTCAGGAATACCACCTTCCCCTTGTAATCCGAAAGGCGATGGGTATTCCCATACTGGTCCACCAGAGTGAAATCCGGTGCAGGGATGGCCTCTTGGGTTTCCTCCGAGGTGCTTTCACTCTCCGGCTCCGGGGTGGGTTCTGGGGTAGGTTCTGGCTGGGTTTGGGATGTATTGGGAACATCTGTTTGTCCTATACTGGATAGGTAACTGGTCACACCATTCATCCAGCCTGTGAACATCATCACACCCATAAAAATCAAAAGCACGCCGCCCAGTTTGGTTGCCACAGTCAGCCATTTGCGGTGCTTTTTCAGCAATGCCAGGGCGGTATCGGTGAAGAGCCCCACCAGCAAAAAGGGCAGGGTAAAACCAAGGGTATACACTCCAATGAGCAAAAAACCTTTCTGCCAGGTGGATGCAGAGCCTGCCATCAGCAGGACACTGGTGAGCGCCGGCCCCACGCAGGGCGTCCAGGCAAAGCTAAAGGTAAAGCCCAAAAGCCAGGCGGTGATGGGGTTTGCGCTCAGTTTTTCCACCGAAAGATGAAACCGTCGCTCCTTTTGCCAAAAGGGAGTGTTAAAAATCCCAAGTTGCAAAAGCCCCAGCAGGATAATCAGGATTCCGCCCACCCTTGCAAGCGGCATCCGGTAATCTTGCAGCAGTTGCCCCAGTCCGCTCATACCAAGTGCCAAGGCAAAAAAGGCGGTTGCTATGCCCAGCATGAAAAACAGCGTGTTGCGCAGGGTAACCCAGCGGCTGGCTCTCTTTGTCTGGTCGTTTCCACCAGAGCCTGTCAAATATCCCAGATACAACGGCACCAGTGGCACTACACAAGGCGAGAAGAAACTCAAAAAGCCCTGCGTCAATGCCGCCAATACCGATACATTCAATTCCAAATCAAACCCCATAGATGCCCTCCTTGTTTGTCGTTGTATTAGTATAACAAACATGGATTGTTTTTGTTGGTAACATGGTCACAATCTCCACTGGTTGCAAGGTCTGCTGGCTATCGTGTACAATAAACATATCCTTTTATCCTTCCCCTATCAGGAGGTTTTATGCAATATCATGCCATTTGCAAAGCCCGGTTTCTCCGCCGCCCCAATCGGTTTGTGGCAGAGGTGGAACTGGACGGACAGCTTGTCACGGTTCATGTGAAAAATACCGGTCGCTGTGCAGAACTTCTCATCCCCGGCTGTACCGTTTATCTGGAAAAAAGCAAAAATCCAAACCGAAAGACCCCCTATGACCTGGTGGCAGTGGAGAAAAATACTCTGCTCATCAACATGGACTCCGCCGCCCCCAATCAGACGGTACAGGAATGGCTCCGTGCCGGTGGGCTGGGTCAGCTGGAACAACTGCGGGCAGAGTATACCATGGGCAGCTCCCGGTTTGACTTTTACGGTGTGCGGGAGGGTCAGCCCTTTTTAATGGAAGTGAAAGGCTGTACCTTGGAAGAAAACGGCATTGCCCGTTTCCCGGATGCACCCACCCTGCGGGGACTGAAACATGTGCAGGAACTGACCCACCTTGCCCAGCAGGGGTGGGACTGCTATGTGATGCTGGTGATTCAGATGAAGGGCATCCGGCAGTTTGTGCCAAACTGGGGCACCCACCGGGAGTTTGGACTGGCACTGCAACAAGCGACAGAGGCCGGAGTCAAGATTCTGGCCTATGATTGCAAGGTTACCCCAGAAACCATGGAACTGGATGCCCCCATTCCCCTTTTTCTGACCCCGCCAGAATAATGTTTATGCACCTCTTTGCCATCTTGCGCATACCATGGGGCAAAAGTGAGGTGTTAATGGATGAAACGCAAACAAACAACCGTTGATTTCTTTTTGGGCGCCAGCGGCCCCAATGGCTTTCAGGGCTATTTTGCTCAACTGGCACAGCAGCCCTCCATGCGTATGTACCTGATTAAAGCAGGCCCGGGATGCGGCAAAAGTTCGCTGATGAAGCGGATTGGGCAGACTATGCAGGCCCAGGAATACCTGCATTGTTCCTCCGACCCGGACAGTCTGGATGGCATTGTTTTTCACCATCCCCCCATGGCCATGGTGGATGCCACTGCCCCCCACACACTGGAGCCGGACTATCCCGGTTCCAGCCAGCAGGTGGTGGACCTGCATCACACGCTGGACAACGAATATCTGAGCCAGCATCGTCCCCAGGTGGAAGCCCTGTTTGCCCAAAATCAGCTGGAACAAAAACAAGCGACGGAGTACCTTTCCTGCGCCTGCAAACTCCTTGCCGCAAGCCGCAAGTTGATTCTTCCGCTTATAGACCAAAGCAAGCTGTACACCTACCTGCGGCGGCTGGCTTTCCACACCTTGGGGCGCACCAGCACCGGAAAAGAACCGGTGGAGCAGATTCGCTTGCTGAGCGCTGTCACCCCCAAAGGCCATCTGTGTTATTACCATACCATCCCCGCCCTGTCCCAGCGGCAGATTGTCTTTCACGATGAAACCGGGGCGGTGGCGGGCTGTATTCTGGCACAACTGCGAAAAGCCGCACTGGAACTGGGGTATTCCATCATCAGCTGTCCCTGTCCCCTTGACCCGGAACGGCTGGAACATCTGTTCATTCCCCAGCTTGGCCTTGCCTTTTTGACCAGCAACAGCTGGCATCCCATGCACTTTGATGGGCAGAAAAACATCCACTGCCAGCGATTTTTAACCCAGCCTGCCACCTTGTACAAAAAGAAAATTCGTCTGCACCGCAAGTTGAGCCTTCAGCTTGTGGAACAGGCCAGCATGGCACAGCGAAAGGCAAAACAGACCCACGATTTGCTGGAAGAATTTTATCGCACCGCCGCCGACTTTAAGCAGGTGGACGATTTGGGTGATGCTCTTATTGATACCATGAAAGCCTATGCAAAACAGCACAAATAATTTCCGGCACAACAAAAAGCACCTCTGTTTTGGAGGTGCTTTTTACTTGCTTATTTTTTCATGGGGCGACGCAGGATGCTGTGCTGGGGCAGTGCCTGCTGGCTGGGAATGGTATAGCGCATAGTGGCATGGGGGGTACTGGTAATTTCCTCCCCCTGCTCGTTGCGAATCCACTCCGGGGTCAGGGTGATACACTCGCCCAGGGGGGTCAATGCCTCAATGGTATCCCCCAGCTGGAACTTGCCACGCTGGGTACACTGGGCAACACCATCCTGCCATCCGTCCACCACGCCGATGAACTCCCAGTGGCGCACATAGCCGCCTTTTTTGGTTTCCTGTCTTGCCTCCTGGCGGCCAAAATAGAAACCGGGAGAATAGGGGCGGTGGCTGGTGCGGTCCAGCTCCTCAAACACCGAATCCGGGCAACGGTACTTTGCCTGGGGATTCTCCAAAAAGGCATCCAGTGCCCGGCGGTAGGCGCTTGTCACGCTTGCCACATAGTAGGCGGTTTTGGCTCGTCCCTCAATTTTCAGGCTGTCCACACCCGCCTTGCAAATCAGGTCAATGAACGGTGCGGTACACAAATCATTGGCATTCAGGATGTAACTGCCTTCCTCGGTTTCACCAATCTCCATGTACTCGCCGGGGCGGGATTCCTCCACGAGATGGTACTTCCACCGGCAGGGCTGGGCACATTCGCCACGGTTTGCATCCCGTCCGGTCATGTACTGGCTCAGCAAGCACCGACCGGAAAAACTCATGCACATAGCGCCATGCACAAAGGCTTCCAGTTCCAGTTCATCCGGCACTTTATCACGAATCTGGGCAATGGTGCGCAGGTCCAGTTCTCGTGCCAGCACCACACGCTTTGCGCCCAGGTCCCAAGCAGCCTTTGCGGCGGCCCAGTTGGTAATACCTGCCTGGGTGGAAAAATGCACTTCGGCCTGGGGTGCATGTTTTTTCACCATGTCCAGCACACCCAAATCCGCCACGATGAAGGCATCCACGCCGGCGGTGTAAGCCTGTTGAATGGCTTCCGGCAGACGTTCAAACTCCTCGTTTGTGGGCAGAGTGTTCATGGTTAAGTAGATACGCTTGCCTCTTGCGTGGGCAAACGCGGCGCCTTCTGCCAACTGCTCAGGGGTAAAGTTGGAGGATGCGGTGCGCATACCAAACTCGGTCATACCGCAGTAAACAGCATCTGCGCCGTAACGGATGGCATATTGCAAACGCTCCAAGTCGCCAGCAGGCGCAAGAAGTTCAGGAATGGGTAACATAGGGGTTTTCGTCCTTTCTATGCGCAGGTTTTAACCCCTGCGCAGTCCAACAAATCATCAGGTTACGCTGTAAGCGTAGTCCACATTGGCATAATGCTCTTCCAAGGTGCGGGCATAGTAGTACACTCCGTTTTTGTCCGTCACAAAGAAGTAATACCCGCTCTCCAGATACTCTTCATCCGGATACAGGGCCGCCTCAATGGCCTCCATGCCAGGGTTGGAAATCGGCCCGGCAGGCAAGCCGTTCAGGGTGTAGGTATTGTAAGCATCGTACACATTTTGGGGGATATTGTCCCAGCCGCCATAGTAGGGTGCAATCCAGTTATAGACATAGTTGTTGTCCAGCGGGTTTTGCACATAACTGCTGGCATTGCTTTCCAGTCTGGGGTAGGGAGAACCCTCTGCCAGTCGGTTGTGGAACACAGCGGACACCTTTTCGTCCTCTGCGTTGCCGGCTTCCTCCTGGATAAAGCTTGCCAGGGTTACAATCTCTTCCATAGTCATGCCGAGCTCTGCCGCTCTCTGGTGCATTTCCGGCGTTACATTGGCTTCAAACTGGGCATAGAAGGTGTCCACATAGTTGTACACTTCATCGTCCACAAAGAATTCATAGGTATCCGGGAACAGATAGCCCTCGCATTTCATAAAGCGATTTTCATCCGGCACAATGGCATTCCAGAAGGTGTACTGGCTAAAGTCTCCTTCGTTGGCCACCTGCAAGAATTCCTCGGCTGTGCAAAGGCCGTTTTCCTCCATCAGCTGGGCAAACCGCTGGGCGGTGATGCCCTCGGGGAAGGTAATTTGCACCGTCTCCCGCTTTGCAAACTGGCTCAGCTGGCTGACAATCTGGGCATAGCCCTGGCCTTTTTCCAGCTCAAAGGTGCCATATTGCAGGCTGGCGGCCTGTCCGGTCTGACGCAGATACAGACGGAACAACTGGGGATAGCGGATGACCCCCTCCTCTTTCAGGCGGTTTGCAATGGTGCTGGTGCCTTCCCCCTGCTCCACGGTTACAGTCACCTGCTGGCCGGTGGGGTGTCCGTTCCAGTCCTGCCAAACACTTACACCCAGTGCCACAATCGCCACCAGAATGATACCTGCCACTCCCAGCAGAAGGGGATGCTTGCTGGAAGTTTTTTTGCCGTTTGCCCGGTAGGGGCGCTTTGCTTGTTCTTCCTTCATTCTAACATTCCTCGCTTTTTTATTCCATGTCCAGCATTAAGCGCATATAGCTTTCGCTTACGTCAAAGGGTTCTCCAAAAAAGCTAATCATACCGTAATCTTTGGGTTTGCCATCCCCCAAAAACAAATTCTGGGATGCGCCAAGAGTAATCTGTGCCTGTTCTGCCCCGGTTTTGTCCCGTGCGGCCTCCATCAGGTTTTCCGCCGCCCGGTCGCTTTCCGCAAACAGCTCCACAAAATCAAGGATATCGTCTTTTTTGAAATAGATACCGTATCCTTCATCGGTGGATACAATAGTGGCGCCCATGCTGTACAAATCCGTCAGCACCAGTACATAGCCCTTGTCATTTAACATAACGCTGTTGTGGGCATATTTGCTACGTAGCAGGCGCAGATTACGGGCCGTCACCGCATCAAAATCCGCCTGTGCCCACAGGTTGCGGCGGATGGGACGTTGCAGACAGCGCAGTCCCATGGCCTTTTCAAAACCCCGCTGTGCGTAAAAATCAAACAGGCTCTCGCTGGCAGGAATCAGGGTTGCAAAGGCATAGCCCTGCCCTTTCAGCACCTCTCCCACTTCTTTCAGCATCTGGGACATGATCCCCTTGCCCTGCTGGCTTTTGTCGGTGCATACCCCATAATAGTAAGCACCTTTGCGGCCATTCAGCGTTACCGGAACGGCGCAAAGCATGGCCACCGGTCCGCCTTCCTGGCGTACAAGATACACGTTACCTGCACCTGCAAACTCCTCCATCACCTGCCGGGCCATTTCCACCGTACCGCCAAAGGCCTGTACAAACAACTGGCACAGTGCCGGGATATCCGCTGGCTGTGCAACACAAACCATAATGGATTCTCCTTTCCATGGATGATAAAATTCTCAAAGCTGGTATAAAATGCTTATCCCTTAAAGACCGCTCTGTACTTGGTTTCCAGCAATACTGGATTGTAGGACAGCTTTGCCTTGCGCAAACCTTCCGAGCCCACATCGTCCTCCCGGTTGATGAGCCGATAGTTCTGGCACACCTGCCGGGCCATTTCCCGGTTGATGATGTTGTAAGAACCGTTCACCTCGTACAGACCCTTTTCCACGTTGGTGTCAAATACTTCCTCATTGATGGGACTGCCAAAAGAGAAGGCCACAACCCGTCCCCCTGCGGTCACATAACCACCTTGCAAGGGAAGCTGGTCAAAATGGTCAAACAGCATCTCGATGGCCTGATGCTCCACCTGGATTTCCTCATCCTGTCGGTTGTCCTCAAGACTTGCCCACTGGTTGTTAAACTCCCGTACTACGGGCAGGGACTCCTTGGTCAAGGGATGGAACTCCCAATCCGGGTTTTCCCGCACAAAACGGGACACATGGTTGCGCTTTTTCTGGAACTTTTTGCCGGGCAAATCTGCCAGTTCCTGCCGGTCATAGATATATTCAAAATCATCCCGCACGGCCTGTAATTCAAACAGGTGGGGATACCACTGTTCCAGCCGCTGTTTTGCATCTTCCGAGACGCTATACAGCAGGGAGGGCTTGCCGTGGCTGCGCATGTCCTCTATTACAGCTTCCAAGGCTTCTCGCTCCTCGCCCCGACCCGCCGGGTACAGGTACATCATGATGCCGTCTTTTTCACTGCGAGCCACTGCATGGTTCTCTCCCACTGCTGCCACCTGGGTGTTGTACACCTTGCTCCACATATACAGGGTTACAAAGCTGTAAGGACTTGTTTTGTAACCACTTTCCTGCAACAGTGGGTGGAGCCACTGATAATCCTCTGGTTCAATGGGTTTGAAATTTAACATAAAATCTCCTTTGTCGCACGCATCACGTCAATCTTGATTTCTGCAATGGAACGCATTTCACCTTGGTGACAACATTCCACCTGTTTCCAGCCCAGGGTTTCTGCGCAATAATTTGCGGCCTGCTGGCTGTGATGCATATATACTAAATCCCGTTCATGAATATCTTTTTTGCTTTCGTCGTTGCCATAGCGACCGCTCATCAGCTTTTGGCTAACAAGGGGATCCACCTTCAGGTAAATCACCCCATCCGGCTCTGGGATACCCAGCTTGCTGTACTCAAAGTCAAACAGCCAACGCAGGTAATCTTCCCACTGCTCCCGAGGGAGCTTTGCGCACTGATGAATGGCGTTGCTGGTGGTATAGCGGTCTGCAATGATTATACCGCCCTCCCTATAAAACTGACCCCAGTTAGTTTTATAGCTGGAAAAGCGGTCCACCGCATAAAAGCTGGATGCCGCATAGGCGCTTACATCACCGGGTTTCTCTCCGTACTTACCTGCCAGATAAAGTTTGACCGGTGCAGAAGCGGGGCTGTCATAGTCCGGGAAGGTAATTCTTCGCACCTTATAGCCCAGTGCCTGCAACTCCTGGCACAGGCCAAGGGATTGGGTCGCTTTGCCGCTTCCATCCAGTCCCTCAATGGCAATCAGTTTGCCCTGCATGCTGCTCTGCCTCCTGCTTCAACGATTGGTATTTTCCCCGAATTTCCACGGCCTTTCCGCAGGTCATGGGGCCTTCGGTACAGCCACCTTTCACACAGCCAGGCCCAGCCATAGCAAAGAGGGCCGGCGCCACCGGGTAAACCAGCTTCAGCATTTCATCTGCCAGCTGACGAATCTCCCACTGGGCACGCTCACAGCAGCGATGGCGGAAAAAGTTCTGCAAACTGCGGGCATTCATGGTAACCACCATCTTGGTGTCGCAGGCATTGGGCAGAACAAACCGGGCGTCTTCAATGGCCAGTTTCTCCGCCTTTTTTGCGGCCTTTTCTGGGTCCATGCCCTGCTCTACCATCTGGCGGATGTGTCCATCCTTCAAAAGCTGGGCAATCCGCTGGTAGGCTTTTGTCTGCTCCTCCATCGCTTTTTGGAATTCCTGGCTTGCTTCCGGGTTTTCCGCAATTTCCGGGGGTGTGACATACTCAAATTCATCCAGTCGCACATAGCGCTGGCTCTGTACACTGTAACTGGCCAGTCGGTGGCGGGTAATCTGTGCAAGCAGACTGCGGGATACACCCTCAATGCCGAAGGTGAAGCTTACATGTTCGGTGGGGCTTTCGTGCCCCATTTTTGCCAGCTTATGTACAAACTCCCGGCTTTTTTCCGGAGTTAGGCCGGACAGTAAATCCTCCACACCCACAGAAGAATAGCACAGCTTTGCCGCCGCCGCTACCACCTGTTCCGGATTTGGGGTATGTGCAATCAATGTTACTTTCAACATATAGTATTCTCCATTTTGCTCACTCTATCTTGGTCAGAGGTGCATAATTTGCCATGGTTTTTTTGATTCCAACCGAATCAAACTGAATCTCCACAATGGTGTCTCCTGCCGCCGGGGTTGCCTTGACCACAACACCCCGACCAAACACCTTGTGCTGTACCACGTCACCGGGGCGGAACTGCTTGCTTTCGGATGGCGACTTCTTGGCCGTAGCGCCGGCGCCAATGCTGGAAGTTCCGAACCGGCTGGAAACTCCTCCAGCAGGAGCAGCAGGTTGGGCACTCCGGGGGCGGAGTGCTCCTTCGGTGGCAAAGCTGGGGGTTTTCCAGCCAGAACTTTGTCCGCCAAAAGAGCTGGAACGTCCTGCCCAGCTGGGACTTTGCCCCCAGCCGCTATACCCACTGCTGCGGGAGGAGGCAAAGGGGCTTTCCTCCCAGGTAATCCCCTCGCTTCCCATCTCATCCAAAAAGCGGGAAGGCTCGTTGCGCTGGGTTTTGCCAAACATCATCCGGCTTTGACTGCTGGAAAGATACAGCTCCTTTTTGGCACGGGTGATACCCACATAGCAAAGGCGGCGCTCCTCTTCCAAATCCTCGTCCGAACGACGGGACATATCGCTGGGGAAGATTCCTTCTTCCAAGCCAATTAAAAATACATAATCGTATTCCAGACCCTTTGCGGAATGGATGGTCATCATCACAACCACATCGTTTTCCTCGTCGTAGCTGTCAAGGTCGGAGATAAGTGCCACTTCCTCCAAAAATCCTTGCAGGCTGGCCTCCTCTCCCTTTTGGTCCTGGTAGGTTTTCATGCTGGATACAAGCTGACCCAGGTTTTCAAGGCGGGAGGCACCCTCGTCCTCCATTGCTTCCAACATAGCCCGGTAGCCGGTTCGCTCAATTACCTGCTCTACCAGTTCATCCAAGGGCAGTTTATCCACCAGCTGATGCAACTGGTCGTACAAGGCGGCAAACTTCTCCAAGGCGGAGGTGGCCCGTCCCAGCTCGGCATAATGCCGTGCATTCTGGCAGATTGCCAGCACGGAGGTCTGCTGGCTTGCCGCCAGCTGGGTCATCTTTTCCACCGTGGTGGCGCCAATCTTACGGGCTGGCTCGTTGATGATTCGCTTCAGTCGCAGGTCGTCGTTGGGGTTTGCCAGAATGGACAGATAGGACACAATGTCCTTTACTTCCTTACGGTCATAGAACCGCTGGCCACCCACAATTTTGTACGGGATACCCGCCCGGGCAAAATAGGTTTCCACCGGGCTGGACTGGGCGTTCATCCGGTACAGCACCGCATGGTCCCGCAGCTTTCCGCCCCGGCGAAGATTTTCGCCAATGACGGTGGCAATGTGGGAAGCCTCGTCCTGCTCGCTTTCCGCTGTATAGTGGCGGATTTTCTCCCCCTGCCCGTTCTGGGTCCAAAGAGTCTTTCCCTTGCGTCCCTGATTGTTGCCAATCACCTTGTTTGCCGCATCCAGAATGGTGGAAGTGGAGCGATAGTTCTGCTCCAGACGAATCACCTTTGCACCAGGGAAGTGCCGCTCGAAATTCAAGATATTTTCGATGGTTGCACCACGGAAACGATAGATGCTCTGGTCATCGTCACCCACCACGCACACGTTCCGGTATCCACCTGCCAGCAAGCGAACCAGATGGAACTGGGCCACGCTGGTATCCTGATACTCGTCCACCAGAACATAGCGGTATTTTTTCTGATAATATTCCAGCACATCGGGATTCTGCTGGAACAGAACCACGGTGTAGTAAATCAGGTCATCAAAATCCATGGCACCTGCACGTTTTAACCGCCGGGCATAGTTATCGTAAATTTTCGCCAGCAAACCTGCTTTGGTGTCCTGGGGTGCTTCCAGTGCTTCCTTGGGGGAAATCAACTGGTCCTTCATCCGTCCAATCTGTCCCATAGCGGTTTTTAAGGGGATGAACTTATCATCCACCATCAGTTCCTTATAGGTTTCCTTCATAGCCCGTTCCTGGTCGCTGGTGTCATAGATGGTAAAGCTGGTGGGAAAGCCCAGACGGTCCGCATCCCGGCGCAACATCCGCACACAAGCCGAGTGGAAGGTGGATGCATTCACATCGCCTCCCACATCCGGCCCCAGCATGGCTGCAAGACGCTGTTTCAGCTCTCCCGCCGCCTTGTTGGTAAAGGTGATGGCAAGCACATTCCAGGGGCGGGCATTGTCCCACCGCATCAGCCGCTCCATATTGGGGGGAAGTTGGCTTTTTTGCTCCACCGCCGCCCGCAATTCTTCCATCTGTTCCTGGGTGATATCCTGCTCCAGATATTGAGAGCCATGGGCCTTTCCAAACCGGATGATGTTGGCAATGCGATTGACCAGTACTGTGGTTTTACCGCTTCCGGCTCCTGCCAAAATCAACAACGGCCCTTCGGTGGAAAAAACCGCCTCTTTTTGCACCGGATTCAAACGACCGAACTGCTGTTCGATGTAACAATCTCTCAGTCGTAAAAACTCGTTTTTCATAGCTGTGCGACCACTCCTTTGCTTGCATACCCTGGCTCACTGCCTACATTTACAGCACCGAATCACCGGATGTAATTCCTATTGGGCATATTCGATTTTATTATAGCACATTTCTGCCATAGAGAAAACCATTTCAGCCCTAACTGATTGACCCACACCCCACAATCCCACTCGGAGCAGGATATTTTAGGCACGAATTCAACCACCACTATTTCAGTATACTTAGCGCCGAAAAAGACGGAGTGCCTTTTTATTTTAGGCACTCCATCCGTTTTATTTTATCAATTAACGACGACCCAGCCGGGGGGTTGCATCCTTAAAGCCGCTTTCCAGCTCTTCCCCAATCACAAGGCTCTGAGCGGTTCCCAGTGCCACACAGTTGATGGGGTCAGGAGACACCTGAACCTTCACTTTCAGGTGCTGGCTCATATGTTCCGGCAAGCCTTTCAGCATAGCGCCGCCACCGGTGAGCATAATGCCATCGGTGAAGATATCACCTGCCAGCTCCGGGGGAGTTTTCTCCAGCACCTGGTGGGCCGCCACGGTAATCTGCTCCACCAAGGGCAGAATGCTGTCATACAAATCCTCGGTGGTTACGGTAAACTTCTGGGGCAGACCGGTGAGCAAGCTGCGGCCTTTCACTTCCATAGAGCCAGAGAACACACCAGGACGGCAGCAAGCCACCTGCTTTTTAAGCTCCTCAGCGGTGCGCAGTCCAATGGCCACATTAAACTTGGAACGGACACAGCGCATGATTTCATCGTCAAAGGTATTGCCTGCCACGGTTACGCTGGTGGCACGCACCTTACCGCCCAGGCTGATGACCGCAATATCGGTGGTACCGCCGCCGATGTCCACCACCATATGACCAGAGGGCTGGCGCACATCAATGCCGGAACCCATAGCCGCCGCCAAAGGTTCGTCAATCAGGAACACCTGACGGGCACCTGCGGCCACCACGGCCTCCACCACAGCATCGCTTTCAATGCCGGTAATTGCGGCAGGCACGCACACTGCCACACGGGGTTTAATCAGACGGGAATCATACACCTTGTTCACAAAGCGGCAGATAAGCTCCCGTGTCAGCATATGGTTGGAGATAACGCCATCTTTCAGGGGACGGATGGCAGAGATATAATTGGGGGTTCTTCCCACCATGGCCAGTGCTTCGTCCCCCACGGCCAGCACCTGGTTTTTCCGGGTGTCCACTGCTACCACGCTGGGCTGATTGAGTACAACCCCTTTGCCAGCCACCGCCACAATGATGGAGGTGGTGCCAAGGTCAATTCCAATATCATATTGTGCCATACGATTGTTTCCTCACTTGTCTTGATTTTGCCATTGCCCGATTAAACGAGACTTGTTTGGGCGAAGGTCACTGCAAATATCTCAAGCGCCCCTGCCTTGCACAATGCTTTTGCACAGTTGGACAGGGTTGCCCCGGTGGTAATCACATCATCCACCAGTAAAATTCGCTTGCCCTCTATCTGCTGGGGCTGGTGTACCCCATAGGCATCTTTTACGTTTTTCATCCGCTCCGCCGCGCTTTTACCCGCTTGTTTTTCGGTCATGCGCTGTTTGTACAGATAGCCACGTTCCACTGGAACACCCAGACACAGCGCCAGTGTAACCGCCAACCGAGCAGACAGTGTATCCCACCTGTCCGGGCGGCTGGGCGGCACAGGAATCACCATGTCATACATCTGCACAGCCGGAGCAGTCTCCTGTATCAGTATACCATGCTCCCAGCGAAAAGTACACGAAAACATGCAGGCAATCTGGATTCCAATTTCATGGGCATACCAAAGGTTTCCCCGCCCTTTCATCCGAAGCACCGCATTGCGCACACAGCCCTTATATTGGTACAAGCTGGCCGCACCCACCAGGTTGTCCAGACAGTGGTCCCCCGGAGAAAGCCTTGGTACGGCACGGCGCAACCGGTTCAGCTCCGGCGCACAGCGACTGCAAACCGCCACATACCCCAGCACCCTTCCACAAAAGGGACACCGTCGAGGGAAGAGCAATGCCGCCATCTTTTGACTGCACTGCTGTATGCCAGCTGAGGAAATCATAACAAAGCGCCGTGCTTGAGCAGGTCTGCCAAACAGCTATACCGCAGATTTTGCTTTACGTTTTCCACCATTCGGTTCACGGTATCACCCCTCCCTGCCAAAATACAAAGTTTTTTCGCACGGGTCACACCAGTATAAAGAAGATTCCGATAGCACAACTTTTCCGGCAGGTCGCTGGCAGGTAAAACCACTGCTGCAAACTCACTACCCTGGCTTTTGTGCACTGTCACCGCATAGGCAATTTCCAGCTCCGGGATGGTATCCGCCGTATACACAAGCCGCCGGTCGTCCATCTGTACCAGCAACGCCCGCTCCGCCGGGTCCACGCCCATTACAATGCCCATATCTCCGTTAAAAGCACCCACGCCGGCTTCTCCGCCTTGTCGTTCAAAGGGAATCATATAATTGTTTTTCACCTGCATGACCTTATCCCCAAGGCGGAACAGCTGACCGCCCAGTTCCAGCTGGGGTTTTTCCGGCGCAGGAGGATTCAGCAGTTCCTGCAACCGCTGGTTCAGTGCCACTGTTCCCACCGGGCCACGCTTGGTGGGGCAAAGCACCTGAATATCCCGCACCGGGTCCAGTCCATAGCTTTTAGGAAGCCGGTGGGACACCAAATCACACACAAGCTGTTGGCAAGCAAGGCCGCTGGCCTGCAAAAAGAAGAAATCGCTGTTCTTGTCCCCCCGTAAAGGCGGCAGTCCCTGCACAATCCGGTGGGCATTTTCCACAATCATACTCTGGTGTTGTTGGCGGAAAATCCGGGTCAAGCTTACGGTGGGCACAATCCCACTGCGCACCACCTCGCTGAGGATATTCCCCGGCCCAACACTGGGCAGCTGGTCAGAATCTCCCACCATAATAATCCGGCATCCGTGGCGCAGGGCGGAAAGCAAACTTTGGAAAAGCTTTGCATCCACCATACTCATCTCGTCCAGAATCACCACATCGCATTTCAGCAGGTTTTTCTCGTTGTGAATAAACCGCACCAGCCGAAGCTGGGGGTCATAGTCCACCTCCAGCAAACGGTGGATGGTCTGGGCTTTTTGTCCCGTCAATTCGCTAAGCCGTTTTGCGGCCCGCCCGGTGGGAGCACAAAGAGCCACCCGTTCCGCCTGATTTTGGAACAAAGCCAAAATCGCATTCACCGTGGTGGTTTTACCCGTTCCCGGCCCTCCGGTCAGCACCATCACATTGCTGGATAGGGCAAGCTGGATGGCACGTCGCTGTTCCGGTGCATAGGCAAAGCCCTGGGCTTTTTCCAGCACCTGAATGTTTTGTTCCAGCATATCCGGCTGGGTGGCAAGGTAGCGGCTTAACTCCCACAAACGGGCGGCAATGTCCTCCTCTGCCCGCAGAAGTTCCGGCAGATAGACAAAGCCTTTCCCCTCGCAGTCATACAGTGCCAGTTCCTTGCGCTCCACCGCCTGTTCCAGTTCCTGCTCCACCTGGTGAGGTTCCAGTTGTAAAAACTGGGCAGTGGTCTGCACAAGCTGGGATTTAGGCAAACAGGTATGTCCGTTGCCCCCATTGTGGCGCAGTACATACATCAATCCCGCCTGAATGCGCAAACCTGCATCCTGTGCCAGTTGTTGCATCTGGATTGCCATGGCATCCACCTGGGCAAATTTCAGCCGCAAGGGCTCACCACAAAGCAGGTAGGGGTTTTCCTGAATGGCCTCCACGGTTTTTGGGCCGAGGGTGCGGTACACCTGCACCGCCTTTACCGGGGAAATCCCAAACCGCCCCAGATAAGCAACTGCTTCCCGCACGCCAAACATCCGGCGGAATTCATTGCTGATTGCCATCGCCTTTTCTGCCGTAATGCCCCGCAGCTGGGTCAGGCGAGCCGGGTCGTTGGCAATAACCTCCAGCGTTTCCACTCCAAAGGTTTCCACAATCTTCTTGGCGGTAGCTGGGCCAATATAGGGCAATGCCCCGCTGGACAGGTAAGCCAGGGTGGCGGCCACATCCTGAGGCATGCTGGCTTCGCAGGAAATACCCTTGAACTGAGTGCCATGGGTGGGGTGGTTTTCAAACTGTCCGTATATGGTCACGCTTTCCCCGGCGTTAATCTCCCCCAGTGTTCCGGTCACCACATGCAGTTCCCCGCCGGCGTTCACCTCAAACACCACATATCCTGTGTCCCGGTTTTCATAGATAACGTGCTCCACTGTCCCCTGCATACACAGGAGTTCCTGTTGCTCCTCCATGGCCCTCACCTGCCTTTTTGTTTGTTGCTCATTATACCATACTCCTGCCTCAATTACCAGCCACTAACCAAAAGACAGCAGACGATTGCCTGCTGTCTTTTCACTCAGTTTATATGGGCTTTTACGCTCCTAAAAACAGTCGAATCAAAATCCAGGCCACCAGCACCTGGCAAGCACCCACGCTCACGCCGTAGAGCATGGCTTTGGGGCCTTCCGCCGCCAAATCCCGGAACTTCACCCGCATACCAATGGCGGCCAGCGCAATGATTTCAAACTGCTGGCTCACCAGCTTTGCCACACGGCTTACTGGTTCAGGAATCCAGCCAAGGCTGTGTACCACCGCAATGATAAAGAACCCGATGATAAACCAGGGAATCCCGGCCTTGACCTTGCCGTGTTCTGCCTGCTGTTTGCTGAACAGCCCTGCGCCCTCCTGCTCCACATTCATGCGGGAGTAAACCAATGCCACCAGCACAATGAAAACGATGCGGATAATCTTAAAAATCGTGGCCATATCCACCACTTCACCGCCCACCAGCTTTGCGGAAGCAATCACCTGTCCAATGGACTGCAATGTGCCGCCAATCATGGCCGAGGTGTTCATCACCTCATGCTGGTACAGCCAGCCGGTCAATAACGGCAGACTCACCATCAGGATGGTTCCTGTCACGTTTACGATGGTGATGGAAATCCCCTTGTCCTTGCTGTCCGCCCGAATCACCGGGGACACGGTAGCAATGGCGGAGGAACCACACACCGCATTGCCCGCACCCATCAAAAGGCGGAATTTTCGACCAAATCCCAGCAGACGACCAATCTGGTAGGCCGCAAAGACGGTAAGCGTCATCTGGCAAGCCACAAAGGCAAGGCCGTTCCAGCCCACCGCCAAAATATCGCTGAGCATCAAGGTTGCACCCGTCAGCACGATGGAATATTCCAGCAAACTCCGCTCGGAAAACTTCGTCCCGGCCTCAAAACAGCTCTTGTTTAAAAAGGTGTTGCCGCATACAATGCCAATTCCAATGGCAAACAGCGCCGCACCAATGGAGGGCAGCGCCAGCGCAATGGCCTGCGCAAGCAGGGAAATCACAAAACAGGCGATAAATCCCGGGGCATATTGTTTGATGGTGTTCATCAAGGGGATGTCAGTCCTTTCTTTGAAAACAATTTAGAGGTTACCCCTCTGCCCGGAATAACCTCTAAACACCATTTTACTTTTATGCCACGGCTTTGTCAACCAGTTCATCCACAACGGGTACAGCAACCGTTCCCTGGGTCAGAGCCTTAATGGTCAGCAGGATCAACAAAACGCTTTGTGCAAACTGGAGCACACTCTGAACAAAGGCCAAGAGGCTACCAATCACACCCAGCTGGATACCGCCTACTCCAAAGACTCCCAAGGTAGCATTCAGCACCCCAACCGCACTGGGCAACAGGCCAAGAACTACGCCCGCAAAGGAGAAACACAGCATTACAGCCAGCACTTTTACAGCAGCCTTTTTCAGCCAGCTGTTTTCCTCAAACAGCAGTACATAGCCCGCCATCAGCAGGGTGGGAATATAACCACCAACCAGCCCCAGCAGATACATGGCTGCGCCCAGCACTGCCACCGAAACACCCAATTTTGTTTTTTGCATTTTCATCTTCCTCCAAACTTTTCATCCGTAGCCTTAAAATATACACCCTTGTGGGAAATTACAGTTTTGTGCCACAGTATGCGCAAAAAGCACCCTCGCCCTCAACTTTTGTACCGCAAGAAGGGCATACTTTCTCTGCCGAGGTCTCCACTTTTGGCATCGCTGCACCACAGCAGCTGCAAAATGCAACGCCTCTTTGCACCTCTGCTCCACATTGTTCGCAGCGCTCCACACCTTTTACAATGTGCAGCTGCACCTTGTACTCCTCAATCTTCTTCTCTGCCTCGTGAATTGCATCCACCATTTCGGCAAAGCCCTCTTCTCCATCGGCACCATGTACAGAAACATACAGCTTGCCAATTTCGCAGTAGGCCGTGTTGATTTTCTTCTCTTCATCTGAAATCAACCCGTTAATTCTGGTAATTTCCGACAATTCCTGTGCCTTCTGCATCGCCTTTGCCGTTGTCTCAGATGCCTTTTTGGTTAGATTTTCAAAGAAAGCTATGTTACAACCTCCCGGTTTTTTAGGTCTGAACTTCATATTCTTTCAAAAGGGTGTATCATTTGAAAGTATTCGAAATTATCTACATTGTAGCACACAGCCCATATCGTTACAAGTAATTTTCGACAAAAAAATTACATTTTACAAACTCCATAACCTCTGGCATGGCAACGGATTCTTCAAATCTCTTCCTATTTATGTAAATGTGAGGACATTTCAAGAATCCCGGTTCTCCAGATTCTAATACATCGTTTTTTCACACCCGCTGTGGGGTTGCCAGTTTACAAAAGCAATCCGCATATATGGGAATAACCCAAATTCCTTGTAGGTCATGTTTACCCCGCCCTCCCACTCGGTCTGGGTCAACAAATCCTTGAATGTGGAGGTTTCGTCTTTGTAGGCAGTGAGAGCACTTGCAGCCTTACCAATCATTTCCGCATTGGATACGGATGGAAACTGGTTAAATAATGATGTGGCATTATCAACGGCTTTTTGCAACTCGTCCATCCGTTTGACGATGCCATCCAGGTAGCCAGCGGTAGCCTTTACAACTGCGGCAGAATCGGTGGCAGAGAGTAGTAACTTATTATTACACAATAAATTGCCTTCACTGCTTGCCCGGTATTCCCAAAGATAAAGTGGCTCAATAACTACACCCCAGCCAACAACACATTCATCTGAAATTGGCAATTGTAGTTTCAATGATTTTACTTTATTTTTGAACCCCCTGTTCCTTATTCCAGTATCGTAAAAACAACTGCTCCACCCGTTGCATCTCTATCTCTCGAACTCGCTCCAAGGGGATTCCTGCGGATTCAAAGGCCTTGTTTTTGAACCAATCCTTCTTCCTGGCCTGCTGGGTATCGTGGCTGGCATCGTCCAGTTCCACCGCAAAAAGAACCCGCAGACGTTCGTCGCAGATGACAAAATCCACATGCTTTTGAGAAATACGGTTAAAATGATAGGTGCAATCCGCTTCCTCCTCGTCCACATCCAGCAAATCCTTTAAACCAACTTTGGGGCAAACCAGCCATCCATAGGCATCTGCACACTGGCGCAACATCCAATAAAAACGATACTCCCGCTTGGTGAGCAACGGCTTTTTCAGATAGGGATACTGCTCTGTTTTGTCCCATTGCTCCCATCCCCTGCCCGAGCGTGCCTTTGCCCTGCGCCCCGCCAGCGCGGCAACCAAAAACAGTAGCAACACCGCCCACCACTGCCCCGCCATCAACAAGGCAAGCACAGCCATCACCATCACAAGAGAAACAACCAATCGCATTAAGAGAACTCCTTACCATAGATTATCTTGTCTTTTATTGTAGCATTGGGGATTCCATGTCACAATCCCCCCTGTTTTCACCCTTGAAAACAGATTGAGGATGGCTTTTAAAATTTTTTCTAAAAACATCTTGCATTTTTCTAAAAGCTGTGTTATTCTATAAAGGCACTAAAACTGCATATCGTTCCTCAATAGCTCAGTCGGTAGAGCATGCGGCTGTTAACCGCAGGGTCGTTGGTTCGAGTCCAACTTGAGGAGCCAAACAGCCCCCGCTTACAGAATCATCTGTAAGCGGGGGTTTTGTATTATAAACTTCTGGCATTCATTTTATAAACACCGTACTTGTATGCCTTCCTCTTTGCCTTGAACAATCCACCGAGACATGCTATAATGTTAAAAAAGTGTACTTTTTCTGAATCCCTTGTTCAGCTTTACTTGCTACAGGGTTGGTTCAGGCTATCTTAATCATGTGAGGAAGGTTTTATGCAGAGCCAACAAACACAACGACACCTTGGGCTGGACCTGGTCCGCATTGTGGCAATTCTGGCAGTGGTGATGATTCATGCCAGCGCAAGCTTTCTGGTTGCCTATCCTGCGGGTTCTTTTGAATTTTCAGTGGGCAATCTGGGAGACGGAATTTCCCGGCTGGGCGTTCCACTTTTTGTCATGCTCTCCGGTGCCTTGATGCTGGATGAACAGCGGAATTTAACCCTGAAGCGTATCTTTACCAAAAACGTAAAAAGCATTGTGATACTGACTGTTCTTTGGGCGGCGATTTATGCCTGTGTGGAAAAGGTCATTACCCCCTGGATGGGTGGTCAGCCCATCCAATGGGATACAGTTTTACCAACCATTGTGGAAGGCCACTATCACATGTGGTATCTGTACATGCTGGTGGGATTGTACCTTGCCACCCCGTTTTTGCGAGAGATTGTAAAAAAGAAAAACAAAAATTTGGTGCTTGCCTTTATTGGCCTCTGCCTACTGTTTCAATTTACAAATCCTGTCATTACCGTTATAAGCCATTTTTTGGGCAGTGAGTGGAAGATTCTATCCACCATCCTCGGAAAGTTCTCTTTTGGGCTTTTCGGCTCTTATACAGGATACTATCTCACCGGATGGTATCTGGCTCATATCGGGCCGGAATCCACCCGCCAGCGTCGTTTGCTGTACGCACTGGGCATTACCGGACTGGCTTCTGTTTTGCTTTATACACACTTTACCGGAGAATACAAGGTATTGTACAACAATCTGGGATTGCCGGTGTACTTTTATTCTGCCAGCGTGTTTTATGCTCTGAGCCACTTTTCACCCACAGTCTCCCCCAGAACAAGCAGCTGGATTGCGGCCTTGTCCAAAGCATCCTTTGGCATTTACATCCTTCACCCACTGTTTTTGGGACCCATGAAGATCCATTTCTCCCATACCCAGTACCCGGCTGTATGGTGCATTTCGCTCTATTTTCTGGGGTCTATACTGCTGTCCTGGCTCACAAGCATACTGCTGGCACGCATTCCTTTGCTGAAAGCCCTTGTGCGGATGTAAATTTCTCCACTGCCGGCTGTCACTCGTTGCAACAGCAACTTAAAATAAGCAAATCCCCCTGATGTGGTTGTATTTCACCATATCAGGGGGATTTTTTATTGGCTGTGTTTTGCAGAAAATTCCAACCCTTTTATCCATCCAATGAAAAAAGCCGCAGAAAGGCAACTCTGCTCCTCTGCGGCTTAGCAAATTATTTTACGATTTCGCCTTCGCTGGCACCCAGGCAAGCGTTGGACTCGTCGGTATCAATGTGCATAGCGGTAGCAAACTTTTCGCTTACACGGATTACCACGTCGTCAAAAATCAGCTTACGGCCTTCGTTGCCACAAGCAACCTTTACGATTTCCTTGTCCTGTACGCCCATCTTCTCAGCATCTTCGGGGGTTACATGGATGTGACGCTTTGCAACGATTACGCCTTCCTTCAGCTCTACCTCGCCACAGGGGCCAACCAGTTTGCAGCCAGCAGAACCAGCAATGTCGCCGGACTCACGCACGGGAGCTGCAATGCCAATGGAACGAGCGTCCGAAGCGGACAGTTCAACCTGGTCTGCGTTACGGCAGGGGCCCAGGATGGATACGTTTGCCAGCTCCTTCTTGGGGCCAACAACGGTTACACGCTGCTCAGAAGCGTACTGGCCGGGCTGGCTCAGCTCCTTCTTCACGGTCAGCTCAAAACCCTTACCAAACAGGGTCTCCAGAGTTTCCTTGGTCACATGGACATGACGAGCAGAAGTTTCAACTAAAAATTTCATTTCTTTTTCCTCCCTTGAGGTCGGATTTCCGATTCCGGCCATTCCATTTTATTGTATCAGGAGATTCATCAAACTTCAAGACACTTTTGTCTTTTCAATTTCATGCACTTGTAATTTCATAAAAGGGTGTTATACTTAAAAACAATCACATTGGACTCATGTTGCGCCAAAAGGAGAAACTCATGGATTTTGAAACACTCAAACAGCAATGCCTTTGCTGTGAAAAATGCAACCTTTGCACCACCCGCACCAACGTGGTTTTCGGCTCTGGCGTTTCCCATGCCGAGGTCATGTTTGTGGGGGAAGGGCCGGGTCAAAACGAAGATGAACAGGGTCTGCCCTTTGTGGGGCGCAGTGGAAAGCTGCTGGACCAGTATCTGGAAGCCGTTGACCTTTCTCGAGACAAAAACATCTTTATTGCAAACATTGTAAAATGCCGCCCACCCCAAAACCGTGACCCACTTCCCGATGAATGGAACGCCTGCATGCCCTGGTTGCAGGAACAGATTCGTCTGCTGCAACCCAAAATCATTGTGTGCCTTGGACGAGTCGCGGCTCAGCGATTGATTCGCCCAGACTTTGCCATTATGAAGGAACATGGACAGTTTGTGGAGAAAGACGGCATCTGGTACACGGCAACCTTGCACCCCGCCGCCCTGCTGCGTAATCCGAACCGAAAACCTTTGGCTTTTGAGGATTTTGTTGCCCTGCGGGAGAAAATCCAGGAAGTTTGCCAGCACACCTATGTGGGCGAAGTATAATATTCCGCCGTATCATTTTTGATGATCAGCATCTTATAACAACCCCTAGCAATCACAGCGTGTAACTATTTGAGTGGCCCGTTTGTTTCCCTCAAAGTTACACCCTGTGATTTTTTATAAAGATTTTTATCCGATATAAACCAGAGGAGGGTCTACTATGTCGATTGTCAAACACGAAATTCCCATTTTGGAAGTGGATTCCAGCTTTTCTGCCGTCATTAACCCTACCCATGAAAATTTGGACCTGCAACTTCCACAAAAATGCGTGTATGCCTTTGTGGGCGAGTACATCAACCAATATGCACAGGAGCACGGCGGTGTGCAGGTGTCCAGCTTTGTCAGTATAACAAAAGAGTATCCCATTTACGTCATTCAACATAAGGGTGAGAAGGTGGTACTGTGCCAAGCTCCAATGGGCGCCCCTGCCGCCACCCAGCTGATGGACTGGCTGATTGGATACGGAGTGCGCCAGATTGTTTCCACCGGTTCTTGTGGTGCCCTTGAAAATTTGCCAGAGGGTACTTTTTTCATTCCGTTCAAGGCGCTTCGAGATGAGGGAACTTCCTACCACTATCTCGCCCCTTCCCGCTTTATCGAGACAAGCCAGAAGGTGCGGGAGTGTTTGGAGCAAACCATGAAAGCATACAACCTACCCTATCAGGAAGTAATTACCTGGACCACCGACGGCTTTTTCCGGGAGACTGCCGAAATGGTGAAATACCGCCGTGAAGAAGGTTGCTCTGTGGTGGAAATGGAATGCAGCGCCCTTGCGGCTTGCAGTGCGTTCCGTGGGGTAGATTGGGGCATGATTTTGTACACCGCCGACACCTTGCACAATACCGAGCAATACGACGAACGAAACTGGGGTGGAAACAGCTATGAATTGGCACTGCGCCTCTGCCTTGATGCGATTGTGAGTTTAAAAGGGAGAGTCTGCTGTGGAATGAACACTTCTGCGGGGTAAATGCTTCTGGGGGAAAACAGCTTCATTCAAAAGCATTGAATAAACGCTGCCGCATATATTGTAAAAATATTACAGTGTTCCTTGCGCAAACACCCTTTCTTAAAAGTTTGAAGCTAATTTATGATGATTTTTGAAAATTTATGCTCGTTTATGGTTCTATTGATACGGAAAGGACTTGAATTTTGGATTTTCAAGTTCTAATCCGTTATTCTTAAATGTTAGCCCTCAAGTTCAACTTTGAACCCTTGAGATTTAGCCTTAATCAGCAATTTAAATTACCTATTCTTATCCCCCAAACACCTTCATCCTCAATCCCTACACCATAATTCGCCTAATCTTTACCCTTTCATTTTCAATCCTCAAATCTTTACCCAGAACACCGTGTCCATTAACTCGCAAATTTTAAATCTTTACCCAACCCCTCAATCTTTAAATTTACGCGCTAAGCGATTATACTGGCTATTACTCTTAGCTTTTAATCTGGCTCTTCACCCAATCCTCCACTCATTCACCGTAAACTTGAAGCACTTACATGTTCACATAGCCCTTTTTATATAGCCCTTTTTATACAGTTCTTTCCATCCAGTTCTTTTTCAGGTAGCCCTTAGTTTTCAATCGCCAACTCTTATCTTTCAAATGTTCCGCTCAAGCACTTAATCCTTAGATAGCAGTTTTGGAATTTTCGCCTAGTCTCTGAACCTTTGAAGCTTAGCACTAACTATTACCGTTAACTTTTTAATCCCGCATTCATTCAATCCACGGAAGATGCGAATTTTACTTTTTGGTAAAACCGATAAAGCAAAAGTGCAGACTTGAAAACCGGAACTACGAATCTGCAAACCAAAACTGCAAATCTGCAAACCTGTAAATCTGTAAAACAAAACGTCAAATCTAATACCAGAACTACAAATTCAAAAGCTGAAGCTACAAATCCGGAAACTGGGACTACAAATTTAAAAAGCCGAAAACGCAAATCTAAACAAAAAGAGCATGTACCCAATGGGTACATGCTCTTTTAAAACGCATTATTCCACAGTTTCCATAAGTTCGTCTTCAGAAGCCGTTTTTACGGTCCCCTGTTTCCTGCCGCGTAAAAAAATCATTCAAAAATCAAACGATTACTCGTAGATCTTGGAAACAACGCCGGAACCAACGGTACGGCCACCCTCACGGATAGCGAAACGCAGGCCTTCGTCCATAGCGATGGGGGTGATCAGCTCAACGTCCATATCAACGTTGTCGCCGGGCATGCACATCTCAACACCTTCGGGCAAGGAGATAACACCGGTAACGTCAGTGGTACGGAAGTAGAACTGAGGACGGTAGTTGTTGAAGAAGGGGGTGTGACGGCCGCCTTCATCCTTCTTCAGGATGTAAACGTGACCCTGGAACTTGGTGTGAGGATGGATGCTGCCGGGCTTAGCCAGAACCTGACCACGCTCGATGTCAGAGCGCTGAACACCACGCAGCAGAGCGCCCACGTTGTCGCCAGCTTCAGCGAAGTCCAGCAGCTTGCGGAACATCTCCAGACCGGTAACGGTGGTCTTGCCCTTCTCTTCCTTCAGGCCAACGATTTCAACTTCCTCGCCAACCTTGATGGTGCCCTGCTCAACACGACCGGTAGCAACAGTACCACGGCCAGTGATGGTGAACACGTCCTCAACGGGCATCAGGAAGGGCTTGTCAGCCATACGATCGGGAGTGGGGATGTAGCTGTCAACAGCGTCCATCAGGTCCAGAATGCACTTGTACTCAGGAGCGTTGATGTCGGTGCTGGTGCTCTCCAGAACAGCCAGAGCGGAACCCTTGATGATGGGGGTGTCGTCGCCGGGGAAATCGTACTCGCTCAGCAGGTCACGGATTTCCATCTCAACCAGATCCAGCAGCTCGGGATCGTCAACCTGGTCAACCTTGTTCATGAACACAACGATGTAGGGAACGCCTACCTGACGGGACAGCAGGATGTGCTCACGGGTCTGAGGCATGGGGCCGTCAGCGGAAGAAACAACCAGGATAGCGCCGTCCATCTGAGCAGCACCGGTGATCATGTTCTTAACGTAGTCAGCGTGACCAGGGCAGTCAACGTGAGCGTAGTGACGCTTGTCAGTCTCGTACTCAACGTGAGAGGTATTGATGGTAATACCACGCTCGCGCTCCTCGGGAGCCTTGTCGATGTTAGCGTAATCGGTGAACTCAGCGTCGCCCTTCATAGCCAGAACCTTGGTGATAGCGGCGGTCAGAGTGGTCTTACCGTGGTCAACGTGACCGATGGTGCCAATGTTAATATGAGGCTTGCTACGCTCAAATTTAGCCTTTGCCATTTTAAATATCCTCCTTTTTAGAAACCATTAGAGCCTAACGGCTATAATACTAGGGAACCCCCACAGACTTCTGTCGAAGCCTGTGGGCCTTGTCCTATGGGATTAACATAGGACAAATTGGTTCACATTAGTCTTTTTTGCGACCAGCCATGATGCCGTCAGCAATATTCTTGGGAACTTCAGCATAGTGGCTGGGCTCCATGGAATACTGACCACGACCCTGGGTCTTGGAACGCAGGTCGGTGGAATAACCGAACATGTTGGACAGGGGTACCATTGCATTGATCTGCTGAGAGCCGTTCATTGCTTCCATACCCTGAATCTGTCCACGGCGAGAGTTCAGGTCACCAATAACGTCGCCCATGTAATCATCGGGAACGATAACAGCAACCTTCATGATGGGCTCCATGATGGCGGGATCAGCCTTAGCCATAGCATCCTTGAATGCCATAGAACCAGCGATCTTAAATGCCATTTCAGAGGAGTCAACCTCATGGTAAGAACCACCCTTCAGGGTGACCTTTACGTCCTCTACGGGGTAGCCAGCCAGAATGCCGGCCTTCATTGCGCCCTGGATACCCTGGTCAATGGGACCAATAAACTCCTTGGGAACGTCGCCACCAACAACAGCGTTGATGAACTCGTAACCCTTACCAGGCTCGTTGGGCTCAATGTCAATAATACAGTGACCGTACTGACCCTTACCACCAGACTGACGAGCATACTTGGTGTTGGAGGTTGCAGGACGACGGATGCATTCACGGTAAGCAACCTGGGGTGCGCCCACGTTTGCCTCAACCTTGAATTCACGCAGCAGACGGTCTACGATGATCTCCAGGTGCAGCTCGCCCATGCCGGCGATGATGGTCTGGCCAGTCTCCTCGTCAGTCCAGGTACGGAAAGTGGGATCCTCTTCAGCCAGTTTGTTCAGTGCGATACCCATCTTCTCCTGACCAGCTTTGGTCTTGGGCTCGATGGCAACACGGATAACAGGTTCGGGGAACTCCATGCTCTCCAGGATAACGGGAGCCTTAGGATCGCACAGGGTGTCGCCGGTGGTGGTGTTTTTCAGACCAACAGCAGCAGCGATGTCACCTGCATAGCAGGCGTCGATGTCCTGGCGATGGTTTGCGTGCATCTGCAAAATACGGCCCAGACGCTCGTTGTTGTCCTTTACGGAGTTGTAAACGGTGGTGCCAGCTTCAATGATACCGGAGTATACACGGAAGAAGCACAGCTTACCAACAAAGGGGTCGGTGGCGATTTTGAATGCCAGCGCAGAGAAGGGAGCGTTGTCGTCAGAGGGACGAGAGGTCTCTTCTCCGGTTTCAGGATTGATGCCCTTAATGTCCTCAATATCGGT
>JAHLFP010000056.1 GCA_018883715.1 Candidatus Allofournierella pullistercoris
TCTTATATCTTTATTTGGTGGAGATGGCGGGAATCGAACCCGCGTCCGAAAAGAAGTCCATGAGAGTATCTCCGGGTGCAGTTTGTCTACAACATTCCCTTTGTGACAAGCCGGCAAACAGGCTGAAACATTGGTAGCTTCATTAGTTCATGGCCGTCTGCAAAGCTTAGGACGGCGCACGTTCAGTACCTAATCGATGCCCTGGCCCTGTACGTACTAAAACAGGCAGGACAGCCGCCTATAATTAGGCAGCGACAGCTAATTTATTGTTGTTAGCTATTTTTTCGGAGGCGTTTAAAGTGTGGCCCCCATCCACTACCCGCTGCTCGCACTTTCCTCTCCCCGTCGAAACCTTTACATCCCCATAACATGCGAATTTCAGTGCCGTTGGGTTTTCAAGGCCCGGTCGATGGTACGTTGTGCAGACCGCTGTGCTGCGGTAGCTCGCTTGTCATACAGCTTTTTACCCTTGCACAATCCGAGTTCCAGCTTAACCCGTCCATGTTTAAAATACAAGGACAAGGGAACAAGCGTGTAACCTTGCAGCTTTACTTCCTGTGCCAGTTTTCGGATTTCCCGTTTATGGACCAGCAACCGCCGGGGACGCAAAGGGTCCCGGTTGAAGATATTTCCCTTTTCATAGGGGCTGATGTGCATACCGTGAACAATCAGTTCGCCATTCTCCACATCCACCCAGGATTCTTTCAGGTTGACCTGTCCCATGCGGAGGCTTTTTACTTCTGTACCCACAAGTTCCATACCAGTTTCCAGGCTTTCCATGACAAAATACTCATGGCGAGCCTGCCGATTTACAGCAATCTGCTTGGTTTTAACCTGCTGAGACATCTTGTCACGTCCTTCCCTGTGCAAAATTCATCCCTATAAGTATAGGCAAAAATCAGGATTTTGTCAAGCTGATGGAAATTTTCTTTTGGTAAAAACTGGGAGCACCCTTTCAATCCGAAAGGATACTCCCAGTATATTTACAGCTCTCCCCGTCCGCTGAGTGCCTTAAACAGGGTGGTTTCATCTGCGTATTCCAGACTGGAACCAACCGGCAGGCCATATGCAAGGCGGGTGGTCTTTACGCCCAAAGGCTTAATGATTTTCGCAAGGTACATGGCCGTGGCTTCCCCCTCTACCGTGGGGTTGGTGGCCATGATGACCTCTTTCACCGAGCCATCGTGGAGTCTTGCAAGCAATTCCTTGATGCAAAGCTGCTCTGCCCCAATGCCATCCATGGGCGAAATCAAGCCATGGAGCACATGGTACAAACCGTTGTACTCCCGGGTACGCTCAAATGCGGTAATATCCCGAGGGCTTTCCACCACACAAATCACCGAATGGTCCCGCTTGGGAGAGGAACAGATTTTGCACATCTGGTTTTCGGTATAATCTTGGCACACAGAACAGCGATGCAGTTTGGTGTGTGCCTCCTCAATGGCCTTGGACAGCTCCAGGGCTTCGGCTGCGGGCATACTCAAAACCTGGTAGGCCATCCGGGTTGCCCCTTTACGCCCCACGCCAGGAAATTTAGAAAATTGCTCCACCAGACGCTCCAGCGGTGCAGCGTTGTAACCCATAGTGCGTACTCCTTACAGGCCAGGGAAGTTTGCGTTGCCGGTCAGTTCTTTCATTGCGTTGTCGGAGTCCTCGTCCACAATGCGAACGGCCTCGTTGACAGCAGCAGCAACCATATCTTCCAGCATTTCGATGTCGTCTTTATCCACGATTTCGGGATTGATTTTGATGGCAGTGATTTCATGCTTGCCGGTCATGGTGATTTCCACCATACCGCCACCAGAAGAAGCCTTGTATTCGGTGTTTTCCAGCTCTTCCTGCTTTGCCTTCATGTCTTCCTGCATCTTCTGTGCCTGACGCATCAGTGCATTTACATCGGGTTTTCCAAATCCTTTAGGCAGTCTTGCTTTCATTGTTGTTGCTCTCCTTTTACTTTTCGTTATAGACCACATTAACCCCTTGGGCCATGAGTTCTTTTAAGGTATCTTCAATCGTGTGTCCACCCGCAGTGGCAGTGGCGGATTTTTGCATATACGGCCCAATGCCATAGCGCTGACCCGTGACCTGCTCAATGAGTTCCTTGAGCCGGGTCTGGGATTCCTTGTTCACACGAATAAAGTCACGGAATGTTTTGCTTCCATCAATCAGTACCCGCTTGCCATCGCAGTATGCCTGGGATTTTTCCAAGTACGCATACAGCATCTTATCCTTTTGTTGCAACAGTTCCACAACCTTGCTCCAAGGCTCGAATAGCTGAGGCGGGGTAGAAACTGCCCCTTGTGCCGCAGTGCTCACCCGGCTGTTGCCCACCGGTTGCGAAGCAGGTTCCACCGCAGGAGTTTGCTCCACTGGAGCAGACGAGCCTTGCGATGCTGGGGCTGTGTCGCCCTGATTTTGGCTTGTTGTCTGCTGGGGCTGGATAGCATCCCCAGCAGGTGCATTATATACCGAATTCACCTGAGTGCTTGGTATCGGCTCTGCCACGGGTTGAGCTTGTGCCGTAACAGGTGCACTGGCAAAGGGTGCGGGTGTAGAATGAGCGGCTTGTGCAGGGGCAACCGCCATGGGTTGCGTGACCTGTACAGGCTGGCTAATGGCAAACAGTGCCAGTTCCAACTCGATTCTCTGGTCTGTGCCACGGCTCATTTTTTCCAAGGCATCCCCCAGAATCTGGATGGCACGAATGCTATCCGGTTGGGGCATAGTCTGTGCCTGTTCAAGATAGCGTTTCTCCTCGGTGGGCGATACACCACTGAGCAATCCCTTGCCGCCCGGCAGGGCAGCCAACATCAGGTTACGATAATGGGCAATCAATTCTTCACACAAGCGCTTCATGTCCACCGACTGCTGGCGAAGCTGTGCCACCTGTTCCAATGCCATGGAAGCATTGTTGGATGCCAGAGCTTCGCTAATCTGAAACAGATATTCCCGGTCGGTTACACCTGCCATCTGGCGCACCAGTTGTTCGTCAATGGTAGCACTCACACCAGCGCAGGTGTCCAGGATAGAAAGTGCATCTCGCATCGCACCATCTGCCAGTCGTGCAATCAACTCAGCCGCTTCCAGGGTCAGTTGAAAGGCCTCCTGCTGGGCGATATAGCTCAGTCTTGCCGCAATATCCTCTGGTCTGATGCGAGCAAAATCATACCGCTGGCATCGGGAAAGGATGGTGGCCGGCACCTTGTGGATTTCGGTGGTAGCCAGGATAAAAATCACATGGCTTGGCGGCTCTTCCATCACCTTTAGCAGAGCGTTAAAGGCGGCAATGGACAGCATATGCACCTCGTCGATGATGTACACCTTATAGGTACAACTTGCAGGGGTATATACCGTCTCTTCCCGCAAATCTCGGATGTTATCCACGCCGTTATTGGAAGCGGCATCAATTTCTACCACGTCCAAAATAGACCCGTCGTCAATGCCCTTGCAGATGGAACACTCACCACAGGGGTCTGCACCGCTTTTGTCCAGGCAGTTGACCGCTTTGGCAAAAATTTTGGCACAGGTGGTTTTACCTGTACCCCGTGTTCCGGTAAAGAGGTACGCATGGCCCACACGCTGGCTTGCAATTTGATTTTGCAGTGCCGATACGATGGACTGCTGTCCAATCACATCTTCAAAGCGTTTTGGACGCCATTTGCGATATAACGCGCGATACATCGCTCTCCCCCTTTGCTGTGTACAAAAAAACGGACAGGCCGCATACGACCTTGACGGGTCGCAATCCACTGCTTGGCATACGAATGCAGGTTGACTGCGGCGCACAGGGCGGGCCACTTAATGCTGCTCGGTTCCCCGCCTGACATGGTTCATGGAGCCCCATCGCACAGGACCCACATCCGTATGCCGAACAGTGCATCCTTGTGGCTCTGTCCGAACGAGTCTATTATACCCCATTTGGGCATGAAATGCAACCATTTTCTTTACTTATACGAAACAAAAATGTTGCACGAGGTGCAACAAGCAGGTCGGCCGCTGTATCTCCATGGCCAAATTGGTTTCAGTATGTTCAAAAAAATCCGCCTTAGAGAGAAACCTCCCAAGGCGGATTTTTACTCATATCATTGCAGTCTATACAGATATAAATAGGGTTGTGCCCTTATACCTGTTGCAGCTCTCCCCGGCTTGCGGCTTTTAGATAAGCATTGATAAAACCATCCAAATCGCCATCCATAACAGCCTGCACGTTGCCGCTTTCGTAACCGGTGCGATGGTCTTTTACCAGGGTGTAGGGCATGAATACATAGCTGCGAATCTGGTGACCCCAGGCAATTTCTTTCTGAACACCCTTAATGTCACTGATTTTTTCCAGATGCTCCTGCTCCTTAATCTGGTACAGCTTGGAAGCCAGCATCTTCATGGCAGTTTCACGGTTCTGCAACTGGCTTCGCTCGGTCTGGCAGCTTACCACCACTCCGGTGGGTTTGTGAATCAAACGAACCGCAGAGGAAGTCTTGTTAACGTGCTGTCCACCTGCACCAGATGCACGGTACACCTGCATTTCCACATCTTCGGGACGGATGTCTACCTGGATGCTGTCGTCCATTTCCGGCATTACTTCCAAGGATGCAAAGCTGGTCTGGCGGCGGCTCTGGCTGTCAAAGGGAGACACACGCACCAGACGATGAACACCGTGCTCGCTTTTCAGCATACCGTAAGCATTGGGGCCCTCAATCATAATGGAAGCACTCTTCAGGCCAGCTTCATCACCGTCCTGATAATCCAAGGTGGAAACCTTGTAACCATGAGCATTACCCCAGCGGTTGTACATACGGAACAGCATGTCCGCCCAGTCCTGGGCCTCGGTTCCGCCAGTACCTGCGTGGAAGGTAATGATGGCGTTGTTCTTGTCGTACTCGCCGTTCAGCAGGGTCATCATCTGCAACTCGTCCACAGCATGGCCTACCGCATTGGTTGCGGCCTCTGCTTCGGGAATCAAGGAGGGGTCATTTTCCTCCTCGCACAGCTGTACCATGGTATCTGCATCATCAAACAGGTTTTTCAGCTTCTCGTATCGCTCCAGCTTACCCTTCAGGGAGCTCATTTCCGCAAACACCTTCTGGCTTGCGGCGGTATCGTCATAAAAGCCGGGCATGGTCATTTTATGCTCCAGCTCTGCCACACGCTTCTGGCTGGCATCAATGGCCAGTGCATCGCCCAGCTCGGCAATGGTCTTGCTGTAATTGCCCAGTTGATATTTCAATTCATCAATGGTAATCATCGTGTTCCTACTACCTCTTTCATCTTTTGAAAATCCATCCGGATTCTTAGTGTCTTATTAAATCGTGTATCAGTATATATGAAAAACCTTATAAAATCAACCCTTTTACCGAATTCCCACAAGGGAATGACTAAATAGTTTTGCATTTTTCTTCAGTTTAAGATATAATTAATCTGTATATCCTTGAATCACCTCAACGAAGAGGAGGTATCTTATTTATGCACGATTACACTGGCTGTGAATGCCCGGTATGCCATCAGGCATTTACCCAGACGGATGATATTGTAGTTTGCCCTGAATGCGGCACGCCCTATCATCGTGCCTGTTACGAAAAAACAGGACACTGTGTCTTTGAAGATAAGCATGGAACCGATTTTGTGTGGAGCAATCCCAAAGAGTCCTCCGAGGGTGCAAAGTCTGCGTCCGATGGAGAGCCTGGGTCGGTTGTTCACTGCCCGAAGTGCGGGGCTTTGAACCCCGCCACCGGTTTATTTTGTGACCGATGCGGTACACCCTTGCAGTCAAGCCAGCAGGAAAAAACAAACTCAACCCAGCGGCAGACAGCCGATGACCCCTTCTTCCAGATGTCCATGGGGATTCCCACACCCTTTCAGGTAAAAATAAACGAGAAAATCCAGGGAACCATCGACAATATTGATGCGCGAAATTGGCGAGCCTTCCTAGGCAACAACGCGGCCTATTACCTGCTGAATTTTAAAGCTATGCAGTTAACCGGCCGCAAGCTTGTAACCTGTTTTTCCGCCTTTTTCTTTGGCGCTTTTTATTTCTTTTACCGGAAGATGTGGAGCATCGCCTTTGCGCTTTTTGGTGTCCAGGCACTGCTTCGCATTCCTGCTATCATGCAGATTATGATTGTAGCCGAGCACCCTCTTGCCGCTGGCTGGAATCCCCTTCTTGTGGATCAAGCCGCCCTTGTTTGTAGCTTTTTCAGCTTTGTGCTAATGTTTGGGCAAGGGCTGGGGGCTTTGTGGGCTTATCGTCGCTTTGCCCGGCGAAAAATCCAGAAAATTCTGGACATGACACCACCGGGTGAAAACCCAGAACCGGCACTGCGCCAGGCTGGCGGCACAAGTCCGCTTGCGCTGGGCATCAGTCTGGGTGTTACCTTTGCACTGCTGATGGCAGTTAGCTATTTCTGTGTGGGTCATTTGTTATCCACTGGCATCTATCTGTAATTTTAACACAGGATATGGGCCGGTTATTCTTTATACATTAAATTATATCTCACAATAGAGAGAAAGGATTTTGTGTTATCATGAAGGAAGTAAGAAAAGTTCGTAAAGCAATTATCCCTGCCGCTGGTCTTGGCACCCGTGTTCTGCCCGCCACCAAGGCAATGCCCAAAGAAATGCTGCCCATTGTGGATAAGCCCGCCATCCAGTACATCGTGGAGGAAGCCGTTCGCTCTGGCATTGAAGAGATTCTGATCATTTTAGGCCGTAACAAGGGTATCATCGAGGACCATTTTGACCGCAACCCCGAACTGGAGGCTGCCCTGTCCAAGCCCGGCAAGGAAAAACTACTGGAGGAGTGCCTTGGTATTGCCGGCCTTGCAAACATCTACTTTGTGCGCCAGAAGGAGACTTTGGGTCTTGGCCACGCTGTCATGATGGCAAAAGCATTCACCGCTGATGAACCCTTTGTGGTTATGTACGGTGATGACGTAATTATGGGCGAAGACCCTGCCGCCGCCCAGCTGATTCGCGCTTATGAAGCAGAGGGCCGCTGTGCTGTAGGCATTAAGGAAGTACCTGCCAGCGACATCAGCAAGTATTCTTCCTTGAAGGTGGAGCATCTGGGCGAAAACCACTACAACGTAACCGACATGGTGGAAAAGCCCGCTCCCGGCAAGGAGCTGAGCCTGTTCAGCATCCTGGGCCGTGCTCTTTTGACCAGCGAAATCTATGAGATTCTGGCTCACACCAAGCCCGGTGCAGGCGGCGAAATCCAGCTGACCGATGCTATGCTGGAAATTGCCCGTCGGGACGGCATGGTTGGTGTGGATTACACCGGCAAACGCTACGACATGGGCAACAAGCTGGGCATTATGCAGGCTCAGGTGGAAACCGCTCTGAACCACAAGGAAATTGGCGAAGACTTCCGCCGTTACCTGAAAGAGCTGGCTGCTAGCCTGTAAACAAGCAATTCCCTGCTTTTGCATTGGAAATGCGACCCAAGTTACATGCAATAGGCTGTTTGAAAGACATCGATTTTTCGGAATATCAAAAATTTCATGGTTGATGCTGAAAATTTCAGAATCAACTCTTGACAAGCCCACTTGCTTGTGGCTATAATTGATAATGTTGACTTTTATAAAAGCGCAACAATCCTTGCCCCGTTCTGGGGCCAAAAGTCCAAAAGGAGGTGCACAGAAAATGGCAAAGTATGAGACCATGCTGGTTACCAGCGCTGTTCTCGATGAGGAGGCTACCACCGCTCTGGTTGGTAAGTTCAAGAGCCTGATCGAGGCTAATGGTACCATCGATTCTGTTGACGATTGGGGCAAACGCCGTCTGGCTTATCCCATCAACGACGAGGCTGTGGGCATCTACACTGTGATTAAGTTCACCAGTGAACCTTCCTTCCCCGCCGAGCTGGATCGTGTTTACAAGATCACCGATGGCGTTCTGCGTACGATGATCGTGGCTGAAGCTGAATAAGGAGGCATTTTCTAATGCTGAATGTTGTAGCTTTGATGGGACGGCTTGTTGCTGACCCAGAATTGCGCCACACCCCCCAGGGTCTTAGCGTAACCACTTTTACCATTGCCGTTGACCGCAGTTATGCTCGCCCCGGCGAGCAGCGCCAGGCCGATTTTATTGACATCGTCTGCTGGCGTGGCACTGCCGATTTTGTTTGCAAGTATTTCCAGAAAGGCTCCATGATTGCTATCGATGGTAGCATTCAGACCCGTACCTATCAGGATAAGAACGGCAACAACCGCAAAGCATTCGAGATTGTGGCAAACAATGTTCACTTTGCGGGTGCAAAAAATGCAAATGGCAACACTGGTGGCGGTTATGCCAATGCCCAACCGGAATATACTCGTGAAGCTCCCCCTGCGGCAGCTCCCTCGTTTGCTATCGGCAACAACGATGACTTCTCTGTCATTGATGATGAGGGCGAGGATCTTCCCTTTTAATCAGAATCGAACTCTAACAGGAGGTAACTAGCTATGGCTTTTGAAAAAACCGAAGGCCGTCCTCAGCGCCCCATGCGCCGTGGCCGTAAGAAGGTTTGCAGCTTTTGCGTAGATCGCGTTGAGCGCATCGATTACAAGGATGTTGCTCGTCTGCGTAAGTATGTGAGCGAGCGGGCTAAGATCATTCCCCGCCGTGTAACTGGTACCTGCGCTTTCCATCAGCGTGAACTGACCGTTGCTATCAAGCGCGCTCGTCACGTTGCTCTGATGCCCTACGTAAGCGACTAATCGCTTGCTGTAAAACTCCCCCTGCATCTTTCGGGATGTGGGGGGAGTTTTTGTGTCTAGATTGACCTGTGTTTGACTTGTACCAGATAGACAGGACATTTTTCTGTATCTGCTGATTGCAGACTCATTCGCCTGTTGTCCCGTCCTGAAAAAAGCTGACTAAAAGCAGGAAGAAGTTTAGCAAAAGCAGAAGAAAGATACTCTTGTATTCTCTCGTTATTCTATTGGGCCATTTCAGAAAAAGAATGGACAAGAGTCAACTTGAAGAACTCTAGAAACACTCTTTTACTCTGATTAAAAATCAAAAATACAGCAGAAATCTTACGTTTTTAGTCTATACATTAGGATTATGTGGGGATGGGGTAATAGAATTGCTTTGTTATCCCCTTGCATCATCCTTCAGAATACATCTTGACGAAGGATTTACAAGGGTAAAAAACATAGACAGCCCGCAGTCCACTCCCTCTCTTTTGCTCCATTTTCCTCCGTTCCCCCCCTTTTTTGCATAAAAAAGCAGTGTCCTAAAAATAGGACACTGCTTTTTCGTTATTTTGAAGAGCCAAGTTCCCAGCAGGACACCTGTGATTGTGTGCGTGTTTGATGATCCGCTTGATTCTGTACTATCTGTTTGCACTTACTTATGGCATATGGCGATTTATTAAGATGGCATTACACCTTTTCAGCGGGTGATAGTTCCTTTATACTGTTTTATATCCGTCAATTTCATGCCAGGCAAAATCTCTGAATCCGCAATCGCCTTGCCACAAATGCCGCCATAACACAGGAAATGGCATCCCCCGGAATGCAAAGTACGAAGCAATAGAGGAAAATTTGACTAAAGGCCATGCCATCTTTCAGATACAACCAGTGGATAGCAGTAAAATACAGAATCCCTATCAGGTAGATACAGGCTAAACCCGCTGTCCCTGCCAGAATCAATGCTCCAAGGCGTGTTTTGTTTTGTCTTCTCTTCTGGTCTATACAGTCGTTTTTCTGTTTCACTTTCCGCTGTGTGTATTCTTTTGCAGGATTTCTTGCAATTTGTTCGGTCAGAAAGCCTGTCACCCAGGCACCTACCACAAAGCCGATGATATACCCAAAGGAGGGTCTGAGGACATAGCTCAGCCCTCCCCCGCCACTGAAAACCGGCACACCCATCAGGCCAATCACCATGTAAAGGGTGGCGGACAAAGCCGCCAGTTTTGCCCCCAGCAGATAGCCTGCGGTGAGCACAAAGAACGTTTGCAGTGTCACGGATAAAAAAGGCAAGGGAATCTGAATCCATGCTCCAACTGCAATCAGTGCCGTAAACAAAGCGCACAGCACCTTGTTGCGTGCTCTTACGTTTGACATGACTACTCCTCCTTTGACAAGCGAAGCGTAATTTCACCAGATTGAAATACCTCTTGGGTTCCATCCGGGTACTGTACCACCAGCCTGCAATCCTTGTCAATATCCAGCACAGTTGCTTGTTTGACACCAGAAGCCGTGTGAAGGTTCACCTCTTGTCCCAGTACCCCACTTCTGGCTCGATACTCTTTCGCATGGGCCTGTTTATCGCCTTCATAAAAAGAGAAAAACTCATTCAAAAACTCTGCAACCAGCCTGTTTTTGATGTTTGGCTCAGGTTGTTCCATCAAATAGCCCGCAATGGGCTGTAGCGTCTCTGGAAATCCGCCCTGTGGTGCATACACATTCATGCCAACTCCCACAATTGCATGGCTTAACCGGCCGTTTTCCATGTCCAACACCCCTTCTGTCAAGATGCCGCAGACCTTTTTCCCGTTCAACAGCAGGTCATTCACCCATTTAATCTGCACCTCTTTGCCGCACACCCGTTCAATGGCTCGGCAGGCCGCCACCGCCGCCATGGTGGTAAGCTGGGCGCATTCCTGCAACTGCCAATCCTTGGGGGAAAGCAAAATGCTGAAGTAAACTCCTGTCTGCTGGGGTGAAAAAAAGACCCTTTGCATCCTTCCCCGTCCAGTGGTTTGATGCTCTGCTACAAGGATTTGCTCTCCTTCTCCACGGTTTGCACGTTCCTTTAACTGCTTGTTTGTGGAATCCACGGAGGAAAGGACAGTAAGTGGCCTGTCTTGAAAATGGGGCTGTAAATGCTCTACAATGCCACTGACGGTCATCCAATCCTGCCCCGGTATCAGATGATAGCCTTTGCTTGGCACAGCCTCGATGCCCACTCCCTGCTTTTGCAAGGCTTGGATGCTTTTCCAGATGGCTGCTCTGGAGCACTCCAGTCGTTCCGCAAGCTCCTGCCCGGATTTATATTCCTCTGGGCAACTTTGGAGTATCTGCAAAATTTGATTCTTCACAAGGCACGGCTCCTCTCTTTTTCATCAACGGTTTATTGTCAACTAATTTTTATTTCTGGTTTACAAGTTAGGTTCTAAGCGGCCCTTTCCCCTTTTGCATAGAGGAAAGGGCTGTTTTTATACTTCAGGATTTGGCGTGTGGGTTGGTGCGGGGCTTTCGCTGGGCTGGAGTGTGGGGGTCGGTGTGGGGGTTGCTTCTGGAATTTTAGGAATGTCCCGCTCCATTGCAATATACACCGTTACGATGGTGTTTTCGGGGTCAGAAATATGGCTTCCCGGTTCTGGGTCGGTATAAGCCACACAACCGCTTGCGTACTGGCCATTGTTTTCAATCATCACAAAGCTGGCCTTTATCTTTCGAGTGTCCAGCTCTCGCCGTGCCGCTTCCTGGGTAAATCCGGTAATCTGAGGCATTAGCACCGGCTCCACCTTAGGCCCTTTGCTGATGGTAACACTAATCAAAGGCCGCACGTCCTGGCTTTTTGTGCCCGGTTCGGGAGATTGGCTGATGATAACACCTGCCTTGTACTGAGAGCTATACTGTTCTGCCGCAATCACAAACCGATACTGACTGGTATAGCTGGAATCCTCCTGCAACTGGTCAAAAGTCATGCCTATAACGTCGGGAATCAGCAATTGCTGAGTCTGGCTAGAGGGAGCACTGCTGGGTAATGGTTCGGCAGGGGTTCCACTGGGGGAATCTCGCAGGATGCTCCACATCAAAAGCAAAAACAGAACCAAAATCACAAGGAGTGATCCGGCAAATAGGGTGCGTGTGCTAATCTGTTCCTTTTGTGTGGGGGCAGGTTCCTGCTGTGTTACACTGTCTGCCGCCCGCTGGCTGGCAAGTGCGCCCATCAATTCCGGAATGTTTTGCATTCGGCTGCCTGGGTCCAGTCGCATCGCCGCCATCAGAACCGAGGACATATAGCCGGGGATTTCCCGCTCTACCCGTCTTGCAGGCTGTAGGCTATCTGTCACCTTTCGCTGGGGCGCAGGCACTGGTGTTTGTCCGGTAAGCAGTCGATAAAACACGGCGGCAATGCCGTATACATCGGTGTAGCGGCCTTCAAACTCGGCCACCGTGTACTGTTCCGGGGCAGAATATCCATCATAAAGCTGGCTTTTCAGCTCTCCGCCTGCTCTGCGCAGACCCAAAGTTCCATAACCGGACAGCCGAGCAGAACCGTTGTTGCTGATAAGAATATTATCCGGGCATACTCCACGGTGGACAAGCCCCACCCGGTGCATGGCGGCAATCCCCTCCAGAATAGGCTGAAGCAAGGTTCTGGCCTGGGCCGGGGACATAGTGTGAGGATGCTCCGCAAGATAGCGGGAAAGGGTAATCCCCTGCACCCGCTCCAGCACTGCATACACTGTATTATTTTGCTCCAAAACGTCCAACACCGCCGCCAGCCCAGTGGCAGGGGTAATCCGCTGGATGCTACGGTACAAGTCGGCAAAATCCATCCGGATGGTTTTAAATAGAACCTCCTTGCCCTCTTTCGGCAAAATCATACCGTTTTGGTCACGGCCACTGCTGAGGGTAACAGGGAAATATTCCTTGACGATCACACGAATAGCACCAGAATTTTCCACAGCTTCATATAAAATACCTTCCCCATCTGTGGTGATATGGCGACCGATGGTGTAACGTTCCGCCAACAGAGAAGCAAAGGCAAGCGTTCCCGGTGGGTTGCTGTTTGCCAGAGATTCCTCACAAAAAGGGCAGCTGGGTTTCCCCTCTTCTGTGCGGGAAAGACAGTGGGGACAGAGAATGGTTTTGGCCATGAAGCGCCATTCCTCCTTTGGTAAAATGAACATCCTGTACACAGCACAGCCTGAGGATGAACCACCGGCTTTCCGCTTGACAGGTGAAAAAACCTGCCTTACTGTACAGCAGTAAAACAGGTTGGTTTCATGGGTTGATTGTATTGATTATACCACGATTGGGTCCTGTTTACCACCCCTTTCAAATCTGGGGCGAGCATCCTGTTATGATAAAGGTTGCGCAAAGAAAAACCGGGTTAATCCCACCTTAAAATTCAAAGCTTTCCGGCAGTTGGCATAGACGGAAGTTCTTCCGTTCGCACTCCAGCACGCCTTCCTTTTGCAGTTTGCTGATTTCTGTGGACATGGCGCTCCGGTCTACCGACAGATAATCCGCCAGCTCCTGCCGATTAAACGGGATGGTAAACGTGGCACTCCCCGCCCGGTGTGCTTCGCTGGATAAGTAGGATAGCAGTTTTTCTCGGGTGGTTTTCTGGGCCATGTGCTCCACTTTTTTGGTGAGCATCAGGTTTCTTCCCGCCATCATGTTCAGCAGGTTGTGAATCAGCCGGGTATGGAACGCACAGGCCACGGTGCACACCTCCAGAATCCGCCCCACGTCCAGAAACATAATCCGGCAAGCAGTTGCCGCCACCACACTAACCTCCAGCTGAACGGTTCCCAAGGAGGCATAGGACTCGGCAAAGATTTGGCCCTGACTGGACTGCCCTAAAATCACTCGATTGCCCCAGAAATCCTCCTTGACAATATGGGCTGTTCCTTCCAAAACAAGTCCCATCCGCCGGGTGCGGTTGCCCATCAGCAGAATGTAGTCCCCTTTTTCATAGCTGGTGACTTCTGTTTTTAAGCATTTTAACAAGATACGAATCTGCTCTGGAGCTACCCCCTCAAAGAGAGGTGACTGGCTTAACATATCGATGATTTCCATGGACGTTCTCCCCTTTTTGTTGTACTTCCAACAGAATTGTTGCTTTCATTGTAGTATACTTACCTTACAAAGTCAACCACAACCTAACTGCCTTTCCGGAAAGCTGGCATTTGCTTTGTACAGCGTTGACATGCGCTGTTATTTCTCTTATATTGTAACTAACGCGAAACAGGAGTATATGAAAATGGAAAACCAAATGTTCTGTTATCAGTGCCAGGAAACCGCTGGATGCACTGGTTGCACCAAAGCCGCCGGTGTATGCGGCAAAACCGCCCACACCGCTAATCTTCAGGATATGCTGATTTACACCAGCAAAGGTCTGAGCGCCATCACCACCACTTTGCGTGCAGAGGGCAAGGAAGTGGAAACCGCTGTGAACCACTGGATTACCGAAAACCTGTTTGTAACCATTACCAACGCAAATTTTGACGACGAGGCCATTCTGGCTCGCATCCACGGCACCATTGATTTTTCTAAAAAACTGCGCACCCAGCTGAGCAGCCTGGAAAATCTGCCTGCTGCAAGCCTGTACGAGGGCGAAAACCTGGAAGAGATGTGCACCAAGGTTGGCGTTCTTGCCACCGAGAATGAGGACATCCGCAGCCTGCGTGAGCTGATTACCTACGGCTTGAAAGGTATGGCCGCCTACAACAAGCACGCCAATGCCCTGGGCACCGAAACCCCCGACACAGATGCTTTCCTGCAAAGCGCACTGGCAAAGCTGCTGGACGACAGCCTGAGCGCTGAACAGCTGATTGCCCTGACCATGGAAACCGGCAAATACGGTGTGGATGCCATGGCGGCTCTGGACAGCGCCAACACCGGCACCTATGGCCACCCCGAAATCACCAAGGTAAACTTGGGTGTGCGCAACAACCCCGGTATTCTGGTGTCCGGTCACGACCTGCACGATTTGGAGATGCTGCTGGAGCAGACTCAGGGCACCGGGGTGGATGTTTACACCCATTCCGAAATGCTGCCCGCCCACTACTACCCCGCCTTTAAGAAGTACGACAACTTTGTGGGCAACTACGGCAACGCATGGTGGAAACAGAAAGAAGAGTTTGAAGCTTTCAACGGCCCCATCCTGCTGACCACCAACTGCCTTGTTCCCCCCAAGGACAGCTACAAGGACCGGGTTTACACCACTGGTGCAGTTGGTTTTGCTGGTTGCACCCATATCCCCGGCAGCTTTGGCGAGAAAAAGGACTTCTCTGCCATCATTGAGCACGCAAAACGCTGTGCCGCTCCCACCGAGCTGGAACAGGGAGAAATCGTGGGTGGTTTCGCTCACAATCAGGTTCTGGCTTTGGCGGATCAGGTTGTGGCCGCTGTTAAGAGTGGCGCAATCCGCAAATTTGTGGTAATGGCTGGCTGTGACGGCCGTGCTAAGAGCCGTAACTATTACACCGACTTTGCAAAGGCACTGCCCAAGGATACGGTTATCCTGACCGCCGGCTGTGCAAAATACAAGTACAACAAGCTGGATTTGGGCGATATTGGCGGAATCCCCCGTGTTCTGGATGCTGGCCAGTGCAACGACTCCTACTCTCTGGCTGTGATTGCACTGAAGCTGAAAGAGGTATTCGGCCTGGAGGACATCAACGAGCTGCCCATCGTATACAACATTGCTTGGTATGAGCAGAAGGCGGTTATCGTGCTGCTGGCTCTGCTGTACCTGGGTGTTAAGAACATCCATCTGGGCCCCACCCTGCCTGCTTTCTTGTCTCCCAACGTGGCAAAGGTTCTGGTGGAGAATTTCGGCATTGCCGGCATCACCACCGTGGAGCAGGACATGGAACTGTTCTTTGGAGCTTCTGAGTCCGATTCCAATGCCATCACTGCGGATACCCTGATTGGTGACATTGTAAAGACCCGTCCCGACGCCGCAGAAATCCTGACCAGCTTTGGTATGCACTGCCTGGGTTGCCCTGCTTCTCAGATGGAGTCCCTGAAAGAGGCTTGCATGGTACACGGCATTGAGCTGGAGCAGGTTTTGGCAAAGCTGAATCAATAAACACAATTTTATAACACAAACCAAATGGAGGATGAACAACCATGAGTGCTTTTCTAGGCCCCATTCATCACAAAATGTACGGAAAATGCAATGCCCAAAGTGAGCTTGCCTTTGCCATTGCCGCTTTCAGTGACAAACAGGGCTGGACCCAAACCGCCCAAACTGATTTGAAGGCTCAGTTCCCTTTGCTGGATGGTGCTTTGGAAGACCTGATTGACACCTCCAACATCCACGGCTGGCTGAGCAATCAGGTGGAATTGGCAGAGGCTCGTCTGGCCACCGCTGTACAGTGTGCCGTAGGACAGGAAAAAGACCGCTCTGCTGTACTGCTGGAGTTTATCCAGCAGTACGCAAAGGATCTGGCTTCGAGTCGGCATACCCCGGCACAAGATTGTGCCGGACTCTGGCAGTTGATGGATTTGTACTGGGTGGACGGTATGCCCTGCGACCGGGTGGTTCATGTTGCCAGCCGGGAGGATGGAAGCATTGACTGGTCCATCGACGCACAGGCTCATGAAAAGGGCTGGGAGGATGCAACCATCCTGCCCTATGCCCTGCTCCGCTGGACCTGGGTACAGGCATTTGCAGAGCGTCAAGGTTTTGTAGCCACCCAGTCCGAAGATTTGTTTTTTCATCTTGCACAGGAGGGTTAATCCATGACCAAGTTAATTGAAGTTTTGATGCAGGAACATCAGGAGATTCTGCGCTTTACAGATAAGATGGAAGAGCTTTGCCTTGCATTCATGGAGCACAACCTGTTTGATGAGCAAGCCTTCCGGGATGGCATCCAGTTTATCCGTGAGTTTGCGGATAAAGCCCACCACCAAAAGGAGGAACGGCTGTTGTTCCGCGTCATGACCGAGGAACTTGGCACGGTAGCGGTAAATCTTGTACAACATGGCATGCTTGTGGAACACGACCAAGCCCGCCTTTATGTATCGGAACTGGAAAATGCCGTCAACGCCTACAGCCAGTCCCCTTCTTCCACCTCTAAGCTGTGGGTTATCACCAATGCCATGGCATACTGCGCCCATCTGCGCCGTCACGCAGAAAAAGAGGATGCCGCCGTCTACCCCTTCGCCCTCCGCTCCCTTTCCAAGGCAACCCTGGAGCGTCTGGATGAGGAGTTTGCTGCGGAACAGCGGTGATTGAATTGAATCTTGCCTTTTAATTAAAAAACACCCCCGGTTCGAAATTGAACCGGGGGTGTTTTTGATTAGTTATATAACCTGCGGGATTAGTACATACCGCCCATGCCGCCCATATCGGGAGCAGCAGGCATTGCGCTGGGCTGTTCGGGTTCGTCAGCTACCAGGCTTTCGGTGGTCAGAACCATGGAGGCAACGCTTGCGGCGTTCTCCAGAGCAGAACGGGTCACTTTGGTGGGATCCACGATACCAGCCTCGATCATGTCGCAGTACTGCTCTTTCTGGGCATCAAAGCCGTAGTTCGCCTTGCCTGCGGTGAGAATCTTGTCGATGATAACGCTTCCCTCCAGGCCAGCGTTCTTTGCAATCTGGCGCAGGGGAGCTTCCAGAGCCTTCAGAACGATACGGGCACCGGTGCGCTCGTCGCCTTCCAGCTCCTCGCATACCTTCTGTACAGCGGGCATTGTGTTGATGGCGGCAGTACCACCACCTGCTACGATGCCTTCTTCCACAGCGGCCTTGGTTGCGTTCAGGGCATCCTCGATGCGCAGCTTCTTGTCCTTCATCTCTACTTCGGTAGCGGCACCAACCTTGATTACAGCAACACCGCCAGCCAGCTTAGCCAGACGCTCCTGCAGCTTCTCTTTGTCAAACTCGCTGGTGCTTGCTTCCATCTGGGCACGAATCTGGTTTACACGCTCGGTAATCAGAGCCTTTGCACCTGCGCCGTCCACGATGGTGGTGTTCTCTTTGGTAATCTTAACCTGACGAGCACGACCCAGCATATCCACGGTGGCCTCTTTCAGCTCATAGCCCAGCTCCTCGCTGATTACCTGGCCGCCGGTCAGGATAGCGATATCCTGCAACATCTCCTTGCGGCGGTCACCGAAACCGGGAGCCTTAACTGCAACGCAGGTGAAGGTGCCACGCAGACGGTTTACAATCAGGGTGGACAGGGCCTCGCCCTCCACGTCCTCAGCCACGATTACCAGCTTCTTGCCGCTCTGGACAATCTGCTCCAGCAGGGGCAACAGGTCCTGGATTGCGCTAATCTTCTTATCGGTGATCAGGATGTAAGCGTCGTCGATCACAGCTTCCATCTTCTCGGTATCGGTTACCATGTAGGGGGTGATGTAACCACGGTCGAACTGCATGCCCTCTACAACTTCGGAATAGGTTTCAGCAGTCTTGCTCTCCTCGATGGTGATAACGCCATCAGCAGTTACCTTCTCCATGGCTTCTGCAATCAGGGCGCCAACGGTTGCGTCATCTGCGGAAACAGTAGCAACACGGGCAATATCCTGAGAGCCGTTCACCTTCTGGCTGTTCTCAGCCAAAGCCTGTACAGCAGCCTTTACAGCCTTCTGCATACCACGTTTTACGTCCATAGGGTTTGCGCCAGCAGCCACGTTCTTCATGCCCTCGTTTACCAGAGCCTGTGCCAGAACGGTTGCGGTGGTGGTGCCGTCACCTGCTGCGTCGTTGGTCTTGGTTGCAACTTCGCGAACCAGCTGAGCACCCATGTTCTCAAATACGTCCTTCAGCTCAATCTCCTTAGCGATGGTAACACCATCGTTGGTGATGACAGGGCTACCGAACTTTTTACCCAGAACCACGTTGCGGCCCTTGGGGCCCATGGTAATTTTTACGGTATCTGCCAGGGTATCAATACCAGCGGAAAGAGCCTTGCGGGCTTCCTCGCCATGCAGAATCTGCTTTGCCATAATAGAACACTCCTTTTATTCGGTCTTAAAATCTGTGGTTATAATCCCCGCTTATGGGGCAGTGGAAAATTTACTCCTCTACGATAGCCAGAATATCGCTCTGGCGCACGATGGTGCATTCCTCGCCATCCACCTTTACTTCGGTGCCGGAGTACTTGCTGGTGAGAACCTTATCGCCCACCTTTACAATCATCTCCACTTCCTTGCCGTCCACCATGCCGCCGGGGCCTACAGCCAGAACCTGGGCAACCTGGGGCTTCTCCTTAGCGGAACCAGCCAGAATGATACCACTTTTGGTGGTTTCTTCTGCTTCTACGGTTTTAATTACAACACGATCAGCAAGAGGCTTAATTTTCATGGAAGGCATCCTCCTAAAATTTGAATTTTCAATCTTTTGGGTGTTAGCACTCATTTAAAAGGACTGCTAACCTTGCTTTCTATTGTATCGCTTCATGGTAAAAAAATCAAGAGGGTTTTTTGAAATACTAAAAAAAGTTCACATATTATTCATCCCATCTTGGAATTTTGAATGGATTTCCTTCTTTCTTTCATGGAATTTAGGGATGAACAGAAGGGTTTCAGCCATACTAACACCATTGATTATACCTCGGAAAGGATGATAGCTTTGTCGTTGTTTGCAAGTATTGGTCAGGTGATTATAACCAGTGTGGTTTCCATTGTGGTGCTGTTTTGCATGTGCAAATGGATTGGTCAGCGTCAGATTAGTCAGATGAGTATGTTTGATTACATTAACAGTATTACCATTGGCTCCATTGCGGCAGAGCTTGCCACGGATTTGGAGCATTGGTGGCTTCCCCTTACCGCAACCTTGGTATATGGCACTACCGTGGTGCTTATCAACTTTTTATGCCGCAAATCTCTGCCGGTGAGAAGCTTCATCAATGGGCGACCTTTGATTTTGCTGGAAAAAGACACCTTGCATGAGCAAAATCTGAAAAAATCCGGCTTTGACTTGAATGAATTCCTTACCCAATGCCGGATTTCCGGTTATTTTGACCTGCAACAGATTGACACGGCTTTGCTGGAAACCAGTGGTCATATCAGCTTTTTGCCCAAATCCAACGCCCGGCCTCTTACTCCATCGGATATGGAAATTCCAGTACAGCAGGACTCCATGCCTGTTCCGGTGATTTTGGATGGCACGGTTCTGGAGGTGAATCTGAAACACCTTGGGCGGGAAATGCGGTGGCTGACCAAAGAATTGCACAACCAAGGCATCAAGCAGCCATCGGAGGTTCTGCTCGCCATGTGCAGTCCGGACGGAACCCTTGTAGTTTATGCCAAAGATAAATGATTTTTTGCTTTTGGTTTATAGGATGGTTGCTAAAAATTGAATATACCCTCTATTTTTATTCATCTCCCCCTTTTCAAATCCCGATTATTTTAGTATTATAAAACAATAAAGAGAGCATCTTTCTTCTGTACACCTGTACCTGGTTCTCTTTTTTATAATCTTGTATACTAAGGGGTTTTGTTATGCGTGATGTAACCAAAAAATATGGATTGCTCACCGCAATTACCATGATTGTGGGAATCTGTATTGGGTCGGGTATTTTCTTCAAAAGTGATAATATCCTCATCGCCACTAATGGCAGCATCGTTGCAGGTGTGTTGCTCTTTACCGTGGCTGCCATTTCCATTATCTTTGGCAGTCTGACCATCAGCGAACTGGATCGTCGTACCAATCAAATGGGTGGCCTTGTTACCTATGCCCAAGAATTTGTTTCTCCTGCCATAGGCTGTGCGCTGGGCTGGTTTCAGATGCTTGTATATTATCCCACTATTACCGCTGTAGTTTCCTGGGTTGTGGGAATTTACACCTGCATTCTTTTTAACTGGGGGGATTCTCTGACCACCCAGATTCTCATTGGGTATGTGTTTGCAACTCTGTGCTTTGTTTACAATCTGCTTGCACCTAAATTTGGCGGATTTGTACAGAACAGTACCACCTTTGTTAAGCTGATTCCCCTGATTTTATTGGGTGTATTGGGATTCATCTGGGGCGACCCTGTGGCCGCATTGCAGGAAAGCCCGGCCCAGCTGAATCAGCTTGGCATTCTGGCGGCCCTTGGTCCCATTGCCTACTCCTTCGATGGCTGGATTGTGTCCACTGCTATCTCCCACGAGTTAAGGGACGGAAAACGGGACATGCCCCGTGCCCTTGCAATTGGTCCTTTGGTGGTGCTGGTTATCTATGTACTGTACTTTGTGGGAATTTCCACCTACGTTGGCCCTGAACAGGTTATGGCTCTCGGCGACGCCCATGTGAGTGTGGCGGCAGAGCAGCTGCTGGGCACCTGGTTCAGCAAGGCGGTGGTTGTATTCGTGGTAGTTTCCGTTATCGGTACTGTAAACGGTCTGGTTATGGGATATATCCGTACTCCCTATGCGCTGGCAATTCGTCCCGGCATGATGCCTTTTTCGGATAAGATTCAACAGCTTAACCGCAACAATATGCCCGCATGGTCCGCTTTGTTTGGCTGGGTTGTGGTAAGCATCTGGGCCGCTGTCCACTATATCTGCACCCGTTACTCTCTGTTTGGGAACAGCGATATTTCGGAAGGTGCAATCGTAATTGCCTACATTTTCTATGCACTGCTTTACTACCAGGTGTTCCGCCTGTACCGTAAAGGCATTATCAAAAGCTGGATTCGGGGTGTCCTCTTCCCTGCACTGGCTACGGTTGGCTCGCTGATTATCTTGTCTGGTGGATTGCAGACCAGCGCCTTCTTCCTGGGATACTTGTTATTCTGTATCGCCCTGTGCGGAGTGGCTGTACTTTATTACAAGCGCCAGTCCGCTAAGCTGGCCAACAAGTAACACACAAGACTTAAAGCCAAGCGGGTTACTCGCTTTATAGCGCTTTAGATTGTGTAGACAGTACAACATTTTATCGTCTCTATTTTACGGGAGTGGCGCAGTGCCACTCCCCTTTTTTGTTCGCCACCAAATAAGAATCCCTTGATGTAGCTTCTTCTACACCAAGGGATTCTTTGTGTGTAAATCTGTCTCCCGCTGACGGAGGTTGCACCGCACGGTCAGCGGAGACAATCACCTGTTCTTCCACGCTTTCTACGATGGCGGTGTATTGCCCGGTGCTATCCGTCTCCAGTACCGTAACCGGCACCCGTACCACAATGTTCTTGATTCCAAATGCCGACTGGCTGTGCTCCACCGTTAGAACAAAACTTCCACCACTGTCCTGCCGGATATCTGTGTTTCTGTATCCTGTATTTGCAACGCAAGTGCGTCCGCCTCTGCCCCATTGGACTGGGCGAGCCGCTCTGTATCCTGTTTTGCCTGTTCATAGGCACTGCCGGCCTGTTCCAGCGAGGTTTTCGCATGATCCACACTGCGCTGGGCGGACAACAGGGTATCCTCTTGGGAAAGGTTTGCATACTGTGCCTGTTTCTGAGCCAGCTGTATTTTGGTAGCGGTCAAGGCATCTTTCAGTTCCTCCCGGTTCAGCCGAAGGATGGTATCCCCTTTTTTCAGGCTCTGACCCACCGAAACAGCCAGATAATCCGCCGTCACCTCCGGGGGCAAAGGGAAATCCTGCCCCTGCTGTGGTGAAAGAGTGGCTGTAACTTCTGTCTGCCGAAGAATTACGCCGGCACTGGGTGTTTGCAGTTTGACCCGTGGCATGGCGGCACCGGAAGTACCCCGTGCCACCAATGTGAGAACCAGCATGAGGGCAAAGAAACGCACGGCATACCGAACCGCTCCCGGGCTTGTACCAGAGACATCCGGATTTGTGGACACTGGACGCTTGCCATGCAGTGGATTCCACCAGCTTCCAGCCAGCAACCACTGTACCCTTTTGGCGCAAGGGCTTTCCAGCTTTTTATTGTGTAATTCGTTCACCAGCCACCCTCCCCCACAGATGCGGACAGGCCAATCCCCTGTTCCAGATACTTCTGCCCTGCCGCAAACAACAAAAGGGGCGGAGCCAGCATCATCAGACTGGCGACCATGACAAGGCCAAGCCCCTCCACTGTAATATCCGACAGATACAGGCTCAGTGGCCAGTTCTCCGGCTCTTTCAAAAACATCATGGGCTGCTCGATGGAGTTTCATGCCTCGATGCCGCCCAGTAACAAGGCACTAAGGATACCGGGTAGCCCCATCGGCAGGCCGATGGCCACAAAGCTATGCAGTGGCCCAGCACCGTCCAGCGCGGGGACGCAAAAAAGACGTTTGTGTTTCATGGTTTGCTCCTTTTGTGAAACCGCCACACCGCAAGCCCGATACCGCCACAGACCAGCAGTGCAAGCACCACCAGAACAGCGGCCGCCGTGATGCGGCCCAGTTCCAGGTTTAAAAAACAGTTGTTGAACAGATGCTGTAACAGGTACATGCTCCGGTGGGGATAAGCCCCTGCCACCAGATAGGCTTCCCGAAAGACCTTGAAACTGTCAATGAGACTGAGCAATGCGGCAAGGCTTAGGGTGGGACGTAACCCCGGCCAGGTGATAGCCCAGAACATCTGCCATCCGTTGGCACCATCCACTGCGGCGGCCTCGTATTGGGCGGCAGGAATACGATCCAACCCAGCAATCCACAAAATCATGTCATAACCCCTGTTCTTCCACAGATAGGTGGCAATCAACACCCAAAAGGCCGCATCTGTATCCATGAAATCCACTGGGCCAATGCTCACCGCTCCCAGCACTGTATTCAACAGGCCCGACTGGGCAAACAGCACCTTCCACAAAAGAACCATAATGGCCACCGGGATAACCATGGGTAGCAGAAATAGACTGCGGAAGCCTTTCCCTCTGTATTCCCCCATTGCCCTGACCAGCAATGTCAGCACCAGGCTAAATGCCAGGAGTAGCGGAATGCAGATTCCCACAAACTTTGCCGTATTAGCCACCGCAATGTGAAAGGCATCGTTTTTAAGTACCGTTTGATAGTTTGCCAGTCTCACAAACCTGCGACCCATGGAATCGGTAAAACTGCGGCGAAGCACTTCCAAAAAGGGCAGCAGATAAAAAACAGCTACCCTCACCAAACTGGGAGCCAGCAGTATCCCGGCGGCCAGCCAGTCCTGCTGTCTGCGAGAGAGCACCGGGCGCAAACTACACAGCCAGGTCATTGTTCTGCCAGCCATAGTTCCGCCCCATCACGAGCAGTCTGGATGGCCTCCCCCATGCTTGCACCGTTCAGGTAGTGTTGCACGGCCTGCAATGCGGCACTGCGCAGCACGGTGGAGGGCTGTACCACATCCATCCCTTGAAGCACTGCCATCATATCCGTGGAGCTTTGAATGCCGCAACTGGCTAGGCCGTTCTGCCACTGGGACTGTACAGCGGAGATCAGCGTGGGAAATCCGTCATAGGTGTTCTGTTCTTGCAAAGACTTACCCAGCAAAATCTGCAAAAACTGCACCGCCCCCTCCGGGTTTTGGGCCTAAACATTGACCCCCTGCCACACAGGACGGCTGAATGCAACTTTGGCCTGCCGCCGTGGTCATGGGCCGGACTATGGCCGAAGTCTGCGTGCCGGAAAGCTGGGTGTAATATTGAAAATAACTGCCCAGACCACCCAGGGAATACTCCAGCTTACAGAAAGCATTGCTGCCAGCATTCATAAAACTTGCCCCCGTGCCGTTGGAGGGGGTGTAATAGGACGTGCCGCTGTATGCCGAAGGTTCACCTGACATGCCTTTCAGCGTGCTTCCTCCACCCTGGCAGATTTTGCCCATCATCTCAACAAATGTGCGGCAGACCTCTGCATTCAGTTCACCGCCCTGCCAAATTCGTCCGACAGACAGCGGAGAGAAGGTATCAAAAAGTTGCTCTGTATTATAAAACATCATCAGCGGGGTGGCATCGGTCTGCCAGTCATATTCCCCTTGATTGATGCTCGGCTCCGACGCAAGCTGCTGTGCCAGTGTCTCCGCATCTGGGATGGTATTGATCACCTCATCCGTGCCACCAAAAAGCAACGGGAAGCACCGTGCGGGCACTGCGTACAGCCCTGTTTCCGTCGTCCACACTCCGGCCATGTTGGGTAGCAATCCATCGATGTTCACCTTGCCGGTCAAATCAGCGAGCACACCCTTTTCAATCATGCTTTGCACCGGCATATCATCCAAAATGATTACATCCGGGCCACTGCCAGCCAGCAACTGGGTGTTCAGCTGGGTCAGTGCATCCTCTCGGCTGCCGGATACAACCGCCTGTCCCTGCTCGGTGGATTCTTCCAGCGCATAGGTGTAGGTCACGTTGGCGCCAGTCTGCTTTATCATCTCATCCACCGCCGCAGCCACCGTGGGGGATTCATACAAGCTGAACACGGTTAAATCGCCGCCTTGGGTCGCTTGCAAGGTATCATCCCACCGATAGCGGTAGAGGAACTGCTTCTGACTGGATGTGTTGCCATCCCCCATCTGGATGTAAATTGTATCGTTTGCGGTCACAGCGGCAGAACTGACAAACATTCCCGGGCTTGTGAGTGCATAGCGGCTACCATCCAGAACTGTCTCCGCTGTGGTGCCGCCCACCAGACTGTATTGCAGGTTATTCTCTCCATCCAGCCAATAAAATCCACCTGCATTGCCGCAGAGCAAACGACCGCTCCCGTTGAACTCTGGGAATTCCATCTGCACCGGATTGCCCTGACTGTCATAGGCGCATGGTTTCATTCCATTGTCCATCACAACGATTGTGTCACCGCAAACAGCCATGAATGCGGTGGTATCATCCATCCAGATGGAAATTTCTCCGGCGGGTGGTGTGTCCAGTAACGTAGCTTTGCCGTCCTGAACCTCAAAAAGGTAGCGTTGGCTGGTTTTGTCCGCTCCCTCCTGAATGGCAATAATGCGCCAGTACAGATGGTCATCCTGGGTAAGATAGGCATTGCATAAGGCCGTGGGAGCGTCCGACACCTGACAAACTGCATCCGCAAAACCGTTGTCCGGATTTTCCTTCCAGCTCCCGTCCGAAGCCCTGGTGTACCAGTGGACAACTCGCTGCTGCAATGGGGCATCGGCATTTTCCATTGTGAATGCGTGGAGGGTATCCCCCACCACATACAGACCCACATTGTTGTTGTGATCAGGGGAAACGGCCTCCTCCAGATAGCCGCTGGTCAAGGGCTTGGCGGTGTTCTCCCCTCCCGGTGTCTCCTACTGTCCCGGTGCGGTGGTACAGCCTGCCAGCAGGGCAACGGCAAACACTCCGGCCATTATGCTTGCGCACCATTTTTTCAGTTGTTTCATGCTTTTCCCTCTTTGGAATGTTTTCTGTGTCCATTGTAACGCCGGAAACTCTAAAAAAACTCTAAACCTTTTAGAGGTTGTTTAGAGATACTCTGCGGTATTATAATGATACTATATTTTGAAAAGATTTTGGGAAGGCAGGTGAAACCATGCGGATTCTTCTTGTGGAGGATGAAACCGCCTTGCAGGAGGCACTGCAAGATACACTGACTGCGAGCGGCTATACGGTGGATTGCTGCGACAACGGCACGGATGCACTGGATTTGCTCTGTGTGGGTAGCTATGATTTGGTGCTTCTGGACCGGATGTTACCCAGTCTGGATGGATTGTCGGTTCTGCGGCAGGCCCGTGGTGCTGGGTACTGCCTGGAGGTGCCTGTATGCTGAGACGATTGCGCCTGCGCATTACCCTGCTGGCGGCATTGCTCACCGGGGTGGTTCTGGCGGCTGTACTGAGCGTGGCTTGCCGCATTGCAGGTGAACAATATACAACAGGGCGTCTGGATGCCTTTGATACGGCTGTAAATCAGTTGCAATACCGTTGGGAGCAATTCAACCAGTTGGAGGACAGCTGGTTACAGCAGTTGGAAGCAGAAAACGGAGTTCTAATTCAGCTGGAAGAAAACGGCCATCCTCTTTTGTACAGCAAGCGTCGGAGCACCGCCGACCAGACACTGTTGCAAGCTGTCCGTGATACGGCGGAACAACATTACACGGTAAATCTGAGCAGCCGTCCCCTGGCTGAGCCAAACACACAACAGCCAAACTTTTCCCTCACAGCTCCAGACGGGCAGGTGTATCGCTGTACACTGCGTCTGAATCTGTCCGCAAACCGATGGACCACTTTGCTGGCGGCTCAAAATCTTACAGTGGAACAGACCTATCTGAACCACCTGGGTTTGCTGTTTGCGCTGGTGGGTGTTGGGGCTTGGCTGTTAATCTGTCTGATTTGCTGGTTCGTAGCAGGTCGTGCCGTTCGCCCGGTAGCAGAGGCCATGGAGCAACAACAGCAGTTTATATGCGCCGCCGGGCATGAGCTTCGCACCCCACTGACTGTAATTCGAGCCAATGCGGGAGCAGCACTTCAGCATCCGGGCAAGGCAGACAAATACCTGCACATCATTGATTCCGAGGGCAAACGGATGGGCACACTGGTGGATGAACTGTTGCTTTTGAGTGCCGGCGCCAGTGCCCGCCACAGGCTACAACTGGAAACTGTAGCACCGGACACCTTTTTGCTGGATTTCGCCGAAAGTATAGAGCCGCTGGCCGTGCAGGCCGGCCGGAAGATTCAGGTAGAACTACCAGACAAAGAGGTCCCTCTCCTGCAATGTGACAGCTACCGTCTGCGGCAACTGCTGACCATTCTTGTGGACAATGCCCTGCGGTTTGCGCCAGAACATACCACCATCCGGCTACAACTTGTACAAGCCAGCGGCCGTGTCCAGTTTCGGGTGATTGACCAAGGGCCGGGAGTAGCCCTCCCCCACCGGAAACGGATTTTTGACCGTTTTTACAGCGAGCCTTCGGATGGAATCCGCCCCCATTGCGGACTGGGGCTTGCGGTTGCTAGGGAACTGGCACTTCTCCATGGCGGCAGAATCTGGGTACAGGATACGCCTGGCGGTGGTGCAACCTTCTGCGTAGAACTGCCGAGTAAAAAACGGGGGGTAGCCTCCTGCACGGGTACTGAATCTGGGCGGTGGCAGTAAAATTCATAGCCTGGGCCAGGGGTTAGTTGAAGCTATCAATCATAAAGGTACATACAGAACAGAATTTAAACTGCGCGGGTATGATTGAAATGGCGGTTGTTGTAAGAATGGCCGAGTTGAATCCATTTTTTTGATACGACAAAGGAGCACCCCATTCGGGATGCTCCTTTTGTTCGTTACTTTTTAAGTTCCTTGATTTTTTGAACGATGAAATTTCGTTTTACTACCGCAGTTGCCAAAACAATCAGGATAAAGCCGTAGCGGACAAGCACTACTGTATACCCAAAGGTTAGAATTCCCATAAGAATAAAGAACACAAGCATAATCAGGCACATCTGCCGGATGTTCACAATTTCCACCGGGCAACCATTCTTTTTACAGATGCGGCGCATAAATACATAGTGGGCAAAGGCAAACACCAAGTAACTCAACAAGGTAGTGTACCCCGCAATCAAATAGCCCGCAACGGGAATTAGCAGGTAGTTTAACGCAACGTTCAACAAGGCCGAACCAATGGATGCAATTGCAATCATCTTGCTATCTTCAAAATAGAATTCTATATTCACAAAATGCTGGTAGAAAAACATCACAAACACACTTGCCGCCAAAGGCGGTACCACCCAAATTGCTTCTGCATACTGAGGCGGAGCCAAAATAGCAATGGCTTCCGGTGCAAATGCAATCAGCATCAGGTTTACTCCCGCCACCAACACCAACAGACTGTTGATTACGCTGGGAATCTCCTTGTATTGCTTTTCCTTCATCTTTGCAAAAATCCAGGGCTGTAGCGACGAGTTGATGGAGCTGTTGAACAAGCTCATTACCATGGAGGCACTGTATGCCACACCGTAAATACCCGCCTGCGCCTTGCCAACAAGATTCTGGATGATAATCCGGTCCGAACTGTTAAGTAACACTGTGGAGAGATAATAGGGCAACAGCGGCCCGTTAAATTTCAAACTGCGTTTCCAATATTCCTTATTAAAAAAGCAGAAGCGCTTATGACAATTTACCAACATCAAGCACAAGCCAATCACTCCATGAACCAGCACACGAGCACCAATAATTGCGTTTTGCTTTTGGTCAATGGTCAGTGCTACAGCAACACCTAGAATCGGAATCAAAATACTGCTGATCATAGTGACTGCAACTGCCGCTTGATACCGGTACTCCACCCTCTGGCGGGCAGTCCAAAACGAGATTGAAGGCGTAGTATATAATAACGAAAAAATCATCAACGTAAGTCCGAAATTCAATCCAGTAATACTGTTAATTAAATCTGGAATTATGAGATAAATCGCCAATACTATACTGGTAAGGGTAAAACCTAAGCACTGCACCGACGAAGTGTAGCGATCCCGGTCATGTTCATATTTGGTAAGACCCACGATATACCCACCCCAGGAAATCCTGAAGGTTGCAATAATCTCAAAAATCTCTAACCAAGAAAGAAACACGGTGTAGGAACCGTATTGTTCGGGAGTAAGAATTCGCGTGTATAAGGGTATTGCAATTAAAGAAATTCCCTTTTGGATCAAATTGCATACTGTATACCAGATTGCCGCCTTAGCCTGTACCGAGATGCTGTTATACTTTTTGATTATCTTCAGCATATTCATCCCTTTAACTCAATGCGTCTTTCAGCCAATCAATGGAGGTTTTTCTCCAATCATCCAGTAATTGATCCACTTTTTCATAGTCGATCGTATCTTGAGAAACATCTTCAAAGGATTTGTTAATCATATATCTTTCGCTTGTGCCCACCATTTGACACAAATCAAAGACTTTTTTCTCTTTTTTTCGTGGGTAAGCATAAAAGTTTTTCTTATACTGAATCGAGACACATATTCCGTGAAAAGAATCCGTGAAAACACATTCCGAATATTTGATCAAAGAAACAAACTCCTGAATTCCAAAAGAGTAATTGATTTCACTCGTCCTAAAAATATTGTTTTTTGACAATCTGGATGTCAATTCAACGAGCTTTAAATTGTTTTTCTTCGCAAATTCTTGTGCTTGACGCCTCATATCAGGGTTATTCTCAATGTAATAATATAGCACATACGGTTCATCTATCAATCTATCGGATGCTATGCTATCGTATTCATGTCTGCCAATCAGCAATGTGGGATCCAGTACCGGCTGTATCTTTTTATCCGTACACTGTTCAAGAACATTTAATGGTGCTGTTCCTCTGCACGAAATATGCTCAACGCCTTTTAACAGTTCTTGCAATTCTCGGAGATTTTCTTCATTTGCATCTAAATCTCCAATATCCGGTCCATACGCAATACGTCGCATTTCTTTCATGCTATTGCAATTAAGGAAAAAATCCTTATTGAAGCTTCCTGCCAACTTCGCCCACACAACATCACTTTCTACAATAACGCAATCGTAATTCAGTACTGCGTTATCTATCTCTGCCCCAAACTTTTCTTTGCTAATCTTCAGTTCGTCACGGCAAAATTGTTGGAACGCTTCTTAACTGCTCAATCTGTCGCAGGTGTTCCTTCCCGCTGGCACGGGTATAGATGCGGGTGGTGTTGATGCTGCTGTGCCCCAGCAGGCTGGCTAGATGTTCCAAATCCTGCTGACTTTGATAAAAACAACGAGCAAACAAATGCCGCAGATTGTGAGGAAACACCTTGATGGCAGATACCTGTGCCGTTTCACATAGGGCTTTCATCATGGCCCAGATATTACTGC
>JAHLFP010000057.1 GCA_018883715.1 Candidatus Allofournierella pullistercoris
ATCCATAGGAATATTGGAAATAAGTCTAGCATACAAAAGGAGAATTTGAAAAGTGCCCCCGCAACACTTTAGGAAATTATACAAAAAATGCCGCCCTGCCCAAAGGCAAAGCGGCAAAACAGAGAAATAAACGGGGGAATTAGTATGCTTTACCCCAGTAAACCATTGTGTCGGCGGGCTTACCACAGCAGGGGCAAACATCGCCCACTTTTTCCTGCTCAAAGGGCATGCAACGGCTGGTCAAACCAACCTCGGCCTTCATCTTTTCTTCGCAGGCCAAATCGCCACACCACATGGTCTTGATGTAGCCGTTGTTTTCAGCCAGCTCCTTGACCTCCTCCATGGTGGTGGCGGCCCAGGTGCGGTTCTGGCGGTTTTCCAGTGCACGCTGGTACAGGTTCTGAGCCAGCTCGTTCAGCAGGCGGGGGATTTCGGTTTCCAGCTCATCCAGAGAAACAAAGTACTTCTCACGGGTGTCACGGCGAACCAGCACGCACTGGTTCTTCTCCATGTCCTTAGGACCGATTTCCAGACGCAGGGGAACGCCCTTCATCTCCCACTGGCTGAACTTCCAACCGGGGGAGTTATCGCTGGCATCCAGCTTGGTGCGAACAAAGCCGGACAGGCGGTTCGCCAGCTCGGTGGCTTTTTCCACCACGCCGGGCTTGTGGGCGGCGATGGGCACGATAACCACCTGATAGGGAGCGATGGCGGGGGGCAGAATCAAGCCCTCGTCGTCGCCGTGGGTCATGATGATAGCACCCACCAGACGGGTGGATACACCCCAGCTGGTCTGATGGGGGTGTTGCAGGGTGTTGTCACGGCCTGCAAACTGTACCTGGAAGGCACAGGACCAGCTGTCGCCAAAGTAATGGCTGGTGCCGCTTTGCAGTGCCTTGCCGTCGTGCATCATGGCTTCGATGGTGTAGGTGGCAACAGCACCGGCAAATTTTTCCTTGTCGGTCTTTTTGCCCTTTACCACCGGAATCATCAGGTGCTCTTCGCACAGGGTGGCGTAGGTGTTCAGCTGCTGCTCGGTTTCCTCGATGGCCTCCTGGGCAGTCTCATGGATGGTGTGGCCTTCCTGCCACCAGAATTCACGGCTACGCAGGAAAGGACGGGTGGTCTTTTCCCAGCGCACCACGCTGCACCACTGGTTATACTTCATGGGCAGATCCCGCCAGGAGTGCAGTACATGGGAGAAGTGGTCACAGAACAGAGTTTCGCTGGTGGGACGCACGCAAAGACGCTCCTCCAGTTTGTCCGAACCACCGTAAGTAACCCAGGCAACCTCCGGCGCAAAGCCTTCCACGTGGTCTTTTTCCTTTTGCAGCAGGCTTTCGGGGATGAACATGGGCATAGCCACGTTTTCGTGACCGGTTGCCTTGAACATACCGTCCAGAATGCGGGTGATGTTTTCCCAGATGGCATAGCCATAGGGACGCAGAATCATGCAGCCCTTTACGCTGGAGTAGTCCACCAGTTCTGCCTTCAGGCAAACATCGGTGTACCACTGGGTAAAGTCCTCATGCATGGGAGTGATGGCTTCCACCAGTTTTTTCTTTTGTTCGCTCATCGTTTCTTCCTTCCTCACCAAAGAACGCGCTGGGGATAAGTCCCGGCGGATTCTTACACGATAAAATACAAGCCTCCCTTTCCTGGGTCTGGCAATCAGCCAAACCTTACAGCCAGGGAGGCAACCATTCAATGTTCCGGCAATTAGAGGTTGTCGTCCAGGAAACGCACAACATCCCCAACGGTACGCAGGTTTTCTACTTCCTCGTCGGGAATTTCCACACCAAATTCATCTTCCAGGGTCATAACCATGTCCACAACGTCCAAGCTGTCGGCCTCGAAGTCCTCCAGAATGTCGCTGTCCATGGTGATTTCTTCCTGATCCATATCCAGCTGTTCCGCCAGCAGTTCGCGGACTCGCTCGAAAGTATCCATCATCTAAACTCTCCTTAATACTCGCCATCCACCAAAGGGGGGCGTTTGATTACTATACATTTTATAGCTTATTTCAAGGGGGCTTGTCAAGAGTTTAAAAGGGGAAAATTGCAATTATAACCCATTGGTGGGATAGTTCCTTTTTGAAAGGTCATATGCTATAATGAATACAACAAAAATCGGCGGAAAAGTTTGTCGAAAATCCACAGAAATAGGCCCAGCAAAACGGGCAGGAAAGGCGGGGCGTGTATGCAGCTGGAATTTACAAAAATGCAGGGGTGCGGCAACGACTATGTATATCTGGATTGTCGGGGCGGCATGGTGGAGCATCCAAGCCAGCTGGCGGTACGGCTCAGCAATCGGAACTATGGCATTGGGGCAGATGGGCTGATTTGCATTTGCTCCAGCCAGCGGGCAGATGCAGAGATGCGGATGTTCAATGCGGATGGAAGCGAGGGAGGCATGTGCGGCAACGGAATCCGCTGTGTGGCCCAGTGGCTGTACCAGAACGGGCTGGAGAAACAGACCATCACCGTGGAGGCGGCAGGGGGCATCAAGACCCTGCACCGAACCGGGGAGGGCATGTGGAAGGTGGACATGGGCATTGCCCAGCTGCAACCCGAGCAGGTGCCTGTGGTGGGGCTGGGAGAGCAGCCCGTGGTGAACGGTGTGCTGATGGTGGAGAACACCCCTTGGAGGGTAAATTGTATCTCCATGGGCAACCCCCACTGCGTCACCTTTGTACAGCAGGACGTGAAACAGCTGAATCTGGAAGCCATCGGCCCGGCGTTTGAGCACCACCCTGCTTTCCCTCGGCGGGTGAACACCGAATTCGCCCGCTTGCTGGGAGAAAACCACCTGGAAATGCGGGTGTGGGAGCGGGGCAGTGGCGAGACACTGGCCTGTGGTACTGGCGCCTGTGCGGTGGCAGTGGCGGCGGTGAAGAATGGCCTGTGCCAGCGAGGCAGGGAAATTCAGGTGGAACTGCCCGGCGGAACTCTCTTGATTCAGGTGGATGAGGATGACCGGGTCTGGATGACTGGACCTGCTACCACCGTTTTTTGGGGAAAAATACAGCTTTGATTAAAAGTTCAGCAAAAAATTTGGGAATTATTTCTCTTGGTGCAACAGCGCTTTAGTGCTATAATGAAAAGAAAGCGTCTGTATTGCCCGGACATTGTGCCCCATTGGGCAACAAAAGGGATAGCAGAGGCGAAGTGAGGGGAAATTACCATGAATCGTTTAATGGAATTACTGGCAGATCGTCCCGTTTTATATCTGGCTACCGTGGAGGGATACCATCCCCGTGTGCGGCCGATGAACCATTACATGGTGTATAAGAACCGTCTGTACCTGGCAATGAACCGGGAAAAGGAAGCCTACAAACAGCTTTTAGACAATACCAACCTGGAACTTTGCACGGCACTGGACGAAAATCGTTTTCTGCGTATTCAGGGAACGGTGGATTTTGACCGTGACCCCGCCAGCTATGAGGCGGTGTACCAGGCCTTGCCCGACCTGAAGGATGCTTACCCCACAGACAGCAACAAGCATCTGGCCCTTGTTTATCTGGACCAGATTAGCGCCATCGTGTTTGACCGACAGGACAACACCAAAACCATTGCACATACATAAAAGTTGACGTTAAATACAGCCTGGGAGACTGGGCTGTATTTTTTATACAGTTAAGGCTTTGTGGGCCTGAGGATTGGATGAACAAAGAAAAAGCGAGCGAATCCTGCGGGGATTCGCTCGCTTTGCAATATGTATCAACACGGTTTTTTAGAGACGAAAACTGGTTGGTTTTGGTTGTTCCACAGTCCTTAAAACTCAGGGCTTTACATAGTTCATGGGGTCAACCTTAGTTCCGTTCAGACGTACCTCAAAGTGCAGGTGGTTGCCGGTGGAGAAACCGGTGCTTCCCACACCGCCGATGTACTGGCCTTTGGTAACGGTCTGTCCCGGAGACACCGCCAGCGTGCCCTGCTTCATATGGGCATAAACGGTGGCCAGGTTGTCCGCATGGTTAATCAAAGCCCAATAGCCATAGCTGGAGCTGTAACCTGCCAGCAGAACCGTGCCGGATTCCGCTGCCACAATGGGGGTGCCAGCGGGGGCGGGGATGTCAATGGCATAGTGGGGCTTGGTGTCAAAGTCCCGAATCTCGCCAAAATAGCTGGATAGACGGGAATAACCGGGCAAGGGCCAGGTCATGGAAACCCCGCTGGAGGGTGCCTGAGGCGGCACAGGAGTGGGACTTGGGGTAGGTGCAGGTGTGGGGGTGGGACTGGGTGTTACCACAGGGGCGGGCTGTTCCGGCTGACTGTTGTCACCGGATTCTCCCTCTGTGCCCAGCTCGCCCTCTTCCCCAGGAGTGGGTTCGGGGGTGGATTCAATCACAGGTTCGGGTGTGGGGCTTGGGGTCGGCTCCGGCGTGGGAGTAGGACTGGGAGTGGGCACGGGGGTAGCCTGTGCGGCCTGCTGGAGAGCGGCCTGAATCTGCTGTTCATACAGGGCATCGGCCTGTTCCAGTTCTTCCCGGCGACGCTCGTATTCTGCCTTCCACTGCTCCACGGTGGCCTCACCATCGGAGATTTCCTTGTTCAGCTCCTGAATCTGCTGCTGGTAATTCTGGCGGTTTTCCTCCAGCTCCTGCTGGGTTTTCTCCGCTTCCTCTTTCTGGGTGTTCAGCTCTTGCTCCAGATTCGAAAGCTGGGTGTGTTCATTCTCCAGCAGGGACAGGATTTTCACCGAGTATTTACTGATTTGGGTCAGCACCTGGGGCAAGGTAAGCAGGTCGTACAGACTTGTGGCGCTTGCCAGCATGGCAACACCGCCGGAATCCTGCATCATCTGCAAAGCTTGTAGCTGTTCCTTGAACTGGTCCAGCGTCTTGTTGTAGGATTCTTCCTTTTCGCTGATTTTATTCTGGGTGTCCACCATCTGGTTTTGTAAATCGTCCTGTTGTTGGGACAGATTTTCAATCTGGTTCATCAGTTGTTCGGACTTATTGACAGCGTTCTGCTTGTCCACCTTGTTCTGCTCCACGGATTCCTCCGCTTTGTTCACCTGAGACTGGGCGCTGTTTACTTGGGATTGCAGATGGTCCAGGTCCTCTTGGGTGACGGTGTTATTGGCAAATACCGTTAAACTGCCTGCCATACAGACAGCCAGCAGTCCGGCAATCAGTTGTTTCCATTTAAAGGCCATGGGGATTTCCTCTCTTTCGGGGGATGGCTTACCTGCCATACGAGGGATACAGGCAGATAACAACAATATAGCACTTTTTAGGCCATTCATCAAGGGAACAAGGGGGGATTTCATGGCGGAAAAACCCTAAATTTTCCGGAAAATTTTGGAATCAGATGACCACCCCTTGGTGCAGGGGAAACAAAAAAGCCAGCACCCCGAAAAAGGGTGCTGGCTTTTGCTTGCTAGGTATTTAAGCAGGTGAGAATTACACCCGCAACCAAGCAGGGGAGCAATTACTCCACAATGCTGGTGCCGGTCATCTCTTCCGGCTGGGCCAGTCCCATCAGCTTCAGCATGGTGGGAGCAATGTCGGCCAGCACACCGCCCTCACGCAGGGTAACATCCCCAGCGCCAGCTACCAGGAAGGGAACCGGGTTGGTGGTGTGTGCGGTAAAGGGAGAGCCGTCGGTGTCGTACATCTGGTCGGCGTTGCCGTGGTCAGCGGTGAGCAGAACCTCGCCGCCTGCATTCAGCACAGCGTCCACAACCTTACCCACGCAGGTGTCCACAGCTTCCACAGCCTTGACAGCAGCGTCAAAGATGCCAGTGTGGCCTACCATGTCGCAGTTTGCAAAGTTCAGGATAATCACGTCGTACTTGCCGCTTTCAATCCGCTTTACGCACTCGTCGGTTACCTCAAAGGCGCTCATTTCCGGCTGTAGGTCATAGGTTGCAACCTTGGGGCTGGCAATCAGCGCACGGTCCTCGCCCTCAAAGGGTGATTCCACACCGCCGTTGAAGAAGAAGGTTACGTGAGCGTATTTCTCGGTTTCTGCAATACGCAGCTGGGTCTTGCCGCATTTTGCCAGGTACTCGCCCATAACATTGGTCAGAGCCTGGGGCTGGAATGCCACCTGTACGTTGGGCATGGTAGCGTCGTACTGGGTCAGGCAGACATAGTGAACAGGGAAGAAGCCCTTCTTGCGGACAAAACCATCAAAGTTCGGGTCAACCAGAGTGCGGGTGATTTCACGGGCACGGTCGGGGCGGAAGTTGAAGAAAATCACGCTGTCGCCCTCGCTGATGCGGCCACCTTCGCAGGTAACGGCGGGCAGAACGAACTCGTCGGTTACATTTTCAGCATAGCTGCGCTCCATGATTTCAGCAGGGGTGCCTTTCTGGCCTTCGCCATCCACAAAAGCGGCGTAGGTTTTTTCCACACGGTCCCAGCGGTTGTCACGGTCCATGGCGTAGTAACGGCCTGCGATGGAAGCAATCTTGCCCACACCCAGAGTGTCCAGTTTTTCCTGCAACTGCTCCAGGAAGCCCTTGGCAGAGCCGGGAGCCACGTCACGGCCGTCGGTGATGGCATGAACGTACAGGTTGGTTACACCCAAATCCTTTGCCATGTCCAGCAGACCGAACAGGTGCTGGATGTGGCTGTGCACACCGCCAGAGGACAGCAGACCGATCAGGTGCAGGGCCTTGCCGGACTGGGCGGCCTGTTCCATGGCACCACGCAGAACAGCGTTGTCGCGGATGGTGCCATCCTGGATGGCTTTGGTGATACGGGTCAGTTCCTGGTATACGATGCGGCCAGCGCCGATGTTGGTGTGGCCAACCTCGCTGTTGCCCATCTGTCCCTCAGGCAGACCAACATCCATGCCGGAAGCACCAATGGTGGTGTGGGGATAGGTGGCAAACAGGTGGTCCAGGTTGGGGGTGTTGGCGGCAACAATGGCGTTGCCCTGAGGATGGCTGGGCAGCCAGCCAAAACCGTCCAGGATGCAGAGCATCAAGGGTTTTTTAGACATAGGGGTTTCTCCTTTCAAGACAAGGGGATGGCAGAAAGCTGCTTATCGGCTGGCTGCTGCCACAATGGATGCAAAGGCATCGGCTTTCAGGGATGCACCGCCAATCAGGCCGCCGTCCACGTCGGGCTTGCCCAGCAGTTCCTCTGCGTTGGCAGGATTCATGCTGCCGCCGTACTGGATGGTAACGGTCTGGGCGGTGTCCTCGCCGTACAGCTCGCCCAGAAGCTGGCGGATGCAACCGCAAACCTCCTGTGCCTGGTCGCTGGTGGCAGTTTTGCCGGTGCCGATGGCCCAAACAGGCTCGTAGGCGATAACCACCTGAGGCAGCTGTTCCTTGGTTACACCCTGCAAAGCAATCTTGGTTTGCAGACGCACCAGTTCTTCGGTGACACCCTGCTCCCGCTGTTCCAGGTTTTCGCCCACGCAGACTAAAACCTTCAGGCCAGCATTCAGGGCTGCCAGGGTGCGCTTGTTCACGGTTTCGTCGGTTTCAGCAAAGTACTGACGACGCTCGGAATGGCCGGTAATCACGTATTCCACGCCCAGGTCCACCAGCATTTCAGCGCTGATTTCGCCGGTGAAAGCACCGCTCTGCTCAAAATGCACGTTCTGTGCGCCCACATGGATGTTGGTGCCACGGGTTTTCTCCACGGCGGTAGCCAGAGCGGTGAAAGGGGTGCAGATTACCACCTCGCACTGAGCGTCCGCCACAGCGGGAATCAGTGCGTCAATCAGCTCTACGGCTTCGGTGGTGGTTTTGTTCATCTTCCAGTTGCCAGCAATAATGGTTTTGCGGTTGTTTTCCATTGTTTTGTCCCTCGCTTTGAATCAATTTTTTTGAAAATTTGGATGCAAACGGGAAAAGCCCCAGCAAATCCTGCCCGCTGGTGGCAGGATGCCGAGGCGGCTAGGGGAAAATTAAGCGTTTTGGATGCAAGCGATGCCGGGCAGCTCTTTGCCTTCCAGGTATTCCAGAGAAGCACCGCCGCCGGTGGAGATGTGGGTCATCTTGTCAGCATAGCCCAGCTGGATTACAGCTGCTGCGCTGTCGCCGCCGCCGATTACGGTGGTAGCGTCAGCCTGTGCCATAGCCTTGGCAACAGCCAGGGTACCAGCGGCCAGAACGGGGTTCTCGAACACGCCCATGGGGCCGTTCCATACTACGGTCTTGCTCTCCAGAACAGCCTTTGCAAACAGTTCCTGGGTTTCGGTGCCGATGTCCAGACCCATCATGCCAGCGGGCATAGCGTTGGCGGGAACGTTCTCAACCTCGATGGGAGCATCGATGGGGTTGGGGAAGCTTGCGGCAACAAAGGTGTCCACAGGCAGCAGCAGCTTTACGCCCTTCTGCTCTGCTTTAGCCATCATCTCTTTGCAGTAGTCCAGCTTCTCGGTGTCCACCAGGCTGATACCAACCTCATAGCCCTGAGCAGCCAGGAAGGTGTAGGCCATGCCGCCGCCGATGATCAGGGTGTCAACCTTGTCCAGCAGGTTGCTGATAACGTTCAGCTTGTCGGCAACCTTAGCACCGCCCAGAATTGCGGTGAAGGGACGAACGGGGTCGTTCACAGCGTTGCCCAGGTAGCGGATTTCCTTCTCCATCAGGTAACCTACAGCGGTATCCTTGATGTAGTCGGTCACACCAGCGGTGGAGCAGTGTGCACGGTGTGCAGAACCGAAAGCGTCGTTCACATAGCAGTCGGCAAGGCTTGCCAGCTCCTGGCTGAACTCAGGCAGGTTCTTGGTTTCCTCCTTGCGGAAGCGGGTGTTCTGCAGCAGAACCACATCGCCGTCCTTCATAGCAGCCACAGCGGCCTTTGCCTGCTCGCCCACAACGTTGTCGTCGTTTGCGAATACAACAGGCTGACCCAGCAGCTCGCTCAGGCGCACAGCAACGGGAGCCAGGCTGAACTTCTCTTCGGGGCCGTTCTTGGGCTTGCCCAGATGGCTGCACAGGATAACCTTGCCGCCGTTCTCAATCAGCTTTTTGATGGTGGGCAGAGCAGCCACGATACGGTTATCGTTGGTGATAACGCCATCCTTCATGGGGACGTTGAAGTCACAGCGCACCAGCACACGGCGGCCCTTTACGTTTAGTTCGTCTACGGTTTTTTTACCTAAACCCATAGTAGTTACTCCTCTCGATGTTGGATGTAATGAAACGTGACAACCTCCCGCTGGCTGGAGCCGGCATCTGAGAAAATTGCCATCGGTTTTTCATACTGCTTTCATTATAAACAATCGGGAAATTTTTCGCAAGCATTTTGTTGTTATTGATTTAACGAAATTTGTAAAAATTTTGAGTAACAGGGGTAAGAACCTGGAAAAGAGCAAAAAAATCCCCCGCAAAGCGGGGGCTACCTGCTTTGCCGGGGATAAACGAATGGGAACCTGCAATCAATCTTTAAACCAGCCATTGGCTTGTGGATTATTCCAATGTACCTCCAAAGGCTGGATGCGGTAAGTTTGCACCCCTGCCAGATAAAATGGCTCCTTTGCCAGATATTCTTCCAGCCACTCTTGGGAAGGTGCTTTAATCATAAACGCACCGCCGCTGTGGTCGGTTTTTAAGCTGGAAAACAGATAGTGTCCCTGCTCCATAACCGCCTGGGTGTACTGTTTATGCTCTTCCAAAAGCTGGCGGCTCATGGCTTTGGGATTTTGGATGGTGCTTTCTACAAAGAAAATAGACATAGGGTATTTCTCCTGTTGACGGGTGTTTATTCTGCCTTGTGGGTGTCGGAGACCATCTCTTTGATGGAGCTTACAAGTCCGGCCAGGTTCTGCATATCGCTGGGGATAATCAGCTTGGTGGCCTTGCCGTCCGCAACCTTTTCCAGTGCTTCCAGTCCTTTCAGGGCCAGAACCTTGTCGGTGGGGGCGGCCTCGTTCAGCATCTTCAAAGAGTCTGCCAAAGCCTGCTGTACTTCACGGATAGCCTGTGCTTCACCCTGTGCTTCCCGGATGCGCTGTTCCCGCACCGCATCGGCACGTAGGATGGCACTTTCCTTTTCGCCTTCTGCCTTGGTGATGGCGGCGGTTTTTTCGCCTTCCGCAATCAGGATGGCTTCACGTTTCAGACGTTCGGCCTTCATCTGCTTCTCCATGGCGTCCTGAATCTCGCTGGGCGGGGTGATGTTCTTAACCTCCACCCGGTTTACCTTGATGCCCCACTTGTCGGTGGCTTCGTCCAGAATGGCGGTAATCTTGGTGTTGATGATGTCTCGGCTGGTCAGGGTGTGATCCAGCTCCATCTCACCGATGATGTTCCGCAGGGTGGTGGCGGTCAGGTTCTCGATGGCGGAGAGGGGGCGCTCCACGCCGTAGGTGTACAGTTTGGGGTTGGTAATCTGGAAGAACACCACGCTGTCAATCTGCATGGTTACGTTGTCCCGGGTGATAACGGGCTGGGGCTCAAAGTCCACAACCTGTTCTTTCAAACTTACCTTTTTTGCAACCCGCATGATAAACGGGGTTTTAAAGTGCAGTCCTGCATCCCAGGTGGTGCTGTATACACCCAGCTGTTCCACCACAAAGGCCTGGGACTGGGGGACAATCACGATACAGCGGGATACGATAATCAGTGCCAGAATGACAATAATAGCAACTGCGAGCATATGAATCCTCCTTTATGTTTGTGTGTAAGGCGAGTATCAGGACTCCTGTGTAAGGGGTTCCACCTGGAGGGTGGTGCCATCCACCGCAATGACGGTGCAAAGGCTTCCTTTCGGCAGTTTCACAGTACAACGAGCGTTCCAGTCCACCCCGTCCAAGCGTACCCGACCGGGCTGGTTGGGCTGAATGGGGGAGATAACCTGAGCGGTGCGCCCCAGATGGGGGTCCAGCGCTTTTGGGTCATAGCGGGGCAAAAACCGGGAAACCAGAGGCTTTAAAGCCAGCAAGCACAGGATGCTTACCGCCAAAAAGGCCAGTACCTGGTATCCAAAAACCGGAGAAAAGACACTGACCAAAAGAGCGGCCAGCGCGCCCACTGCAAACCAGATGGTAACAAGGTTCAAGGTGATGGCTTCCGCTATCACAAAAGCGATAAGGAGCAAAAGCCACAGCCAACTGGAAAAGGACAGGACTTGAAAGAATTCCATAAGCGACACTCCTTTGCGGTAAATGCCTGAAATTTGGCTTGGTTGAGAAAGCTTTCTTCTTCAATGCCATGGCTTTATTATACCAGAAAAAATTTTGTACTACAAAGTCTAAAATGATACGAAATTGCAAACAAACCGTGAAAAATGACGTTTTTGTCTGCTTGGCACCCTGGCTCTGAGCCAATCAAGCTCCTGCAAGCCCACAGTGGGCCGGACAGGGAAATTGCCCGTTGGAAGATTTCTGGCAAACAAGAAAGGGAATAGTCGCTCTGGCCGTGTAAGGAAGACAGGGCAGGATAATGGAGTGCAAAAGGAGAGATATGCACACCGGCAGTCCTGCCCCGATGCAAGACAGGTCAGGAGCCGGAATGGCAACCCCGGCATCCGGAACAGGAGACAGGGTCACTGCTGCCAAAGACCTGCTGGTGGAGTTTCAGTCCGGTGGGAGTGACCGCAAGGCCGCCCTCGGCAGTTTCTTTCAGGCTGGAGGACATGGCATCCCCCACCTTCTTCATGGCCCAGATGGTTTCATCCGCAGGGATGGCGCTAGGGATGCCTGCCAGTGCCAGCTCAGCCGCCACAAATGCGCCAGCCGCCCCGGCGGCATTTCGCTTGATGCAGGGAATCTCCACAAGGCCCGCCACCGGGTCACACACCAGACCCAAGATGTTTTTCAGGGCGATGGCCACCGCATGGGAAACCATTTCCGGGGTGCCTCCTGCCAGTTCCACCAAAGCGGCGGCGGCCATAGCGGCGGCACTTCCGCACTCGGCCTGACAGCCGCCCTGTGCCCCAGCTACAGAGGCATTGGTGGCAATGACCATGCCCACCGCACTGGCGGTGAAAAGGGCCATGACACAGTCCTTGCGGGCAAAGCCTTTTTCCTGTTCCATGGTAAGCAGAACCCCAGGCAGGATGCCACAGCTTCCGGCGGTGGGGGCGGCAACCACCCGTCCCATGGCGGCGTTGAGTTCGCTGACTGCCAAAGCCCGGTACAATGCCCCGGACAGAACCGAGCCGGTGAGGGTGCGGTTTTCCTCGCTGGCTTTGCGCATCAAAAAGGCACTGCCCCCGGTTAGGCCACTGGTGGAGCGAAGATTGGGGTCACAGCCTGGCTCAATGCAGTCCGCCATGACCTGGTAGGTTTGTTCCATCTGGGCAAAAACCTCCTCCACAGACTGCTCCAGCTGGGCGGCCTGCTGGTGGAGTACCAGATGGGAAATGGTGGTGCCTGCCTGGGTGGCGGCCTGCACCAGTTCTTCAATGGAGTGATAATGCAATTCCTGATTCATGATGGTTTGATTCCTTTATCTTAACGTGGTTATTGGGGCTTGAGCATGGTGGAGCTGAAGATGTTGGGCAGTGCGTCCAGTTGGGGGATTAAATCCTGCGTGACGGTGCCGTCCAGCTCGATGGTCATGACCGCAAGGCCGCCCTTTTTCTGGCGAGAAAGCCGGAAGTTGCAGATGTTGGCCTGACAGCTTGCCAGCACCTGGGTCACAGCGGCGATGGTGCCGGGGGTGTCCTGGTGCAGAACAATGATGGCGGTGTACTGCCCGGTGAGAAGCACATCCATGCTGTTAATCTGGGTAATCTGGATGTTGCCCCCGCCGATGCTGGCACCCTGCACCGTGATGGTACGGTTTTGTGCATCGGTAAGGCTGATTTGAGCGGTGTTGGGATGGGCGTCGTCCAATTCCACCGTCCGCAGGGTAATTTCCAAGCCTTGCTGGGCGGCAAGCTGGGGCGCATTCCGAATCCGGTCGTCATCCGGTGCCATACCCATGATGCCAGCAATCAGCGCCTTGTCTGTGCCGTGCCCCTTGTAGGTTTTGGCAAAACTGCCGTGGAGAGCAATGTCCGCTTTTACGGCAGGATGCCCCAGCAGGGCATGGGCAATTCGTCCAATGCGCACTGCTCCGGCGGTGTGACTGCTGGATGGGCCAATCATAACCGGGCCCAGAATATCAAAAACATTCATGAAACAAGAAATCTCCTTAAAAACAAATAACGGGTTTACACCTTAGCAAGGCTGGCGGCTCAGCTGGGCAGGGTTTTTCTGCCCGCTGTCAGGATGGGGGGCAAGCAGAGAGGTGTCCTCCACCACAATGGTAAAGCCGTAGGGGTTGACCTCGGTGTTCTTGCCAAATGCCTCCACCGCAATCAGCTTGCTGGAGCGGTTGATGATAATCTCCGCACTGGTTTTTGCACCGGTGCGTCGGTAGTGGAGCAGGCCATCCTTGGCGGTGATAATGGTGAGACTGCCCTCTGCAAAGGCATCGCATTCCCGCCGCAGCTGTCCCAGACGGCTGAGGGTGGGGCGAAGCCGTTCCTCGGTGGAATCCCACTGGAAATAACCCCGGTTAAAAGGGTCCCGGTAGCCCTGCATGGCGATTTCATCCCCATAGTATATGCTGGGGACACCTGGCAGGGTAAAAATCATGGCATAGGCCAGCCGCATCAGCAAAAGACCGTGTTCGTATCGGTCCCGGCTGAGTCGTCGGCCGCTTTGCCAATATCGGTCCTTGCCGTCAGCGGCATCATCCGCAATGGCGGTGATGGCTCGTTCGGTGTCGTGGGTGCTTAAAAAGTTCATCAGGGTATGGAGTGCCTCGTGGGGGTAGTGCTCGCAGATGGAAAGAATCTCCTCGGCAGTCTGGCGGGCATCCGCTCCCCGCACAAAGTTCAGCACCGATGTGCGGAAGGGGTAGTTCATCACCGCATCCAGCCCCTTGCCCATCAGATACTGACGGCGGCTTCCATAGGCTTCCTTGGTGGTGGCATCCTCCCACACCTCGCCCAGCAGATAGCATTCCGGGCCGTGGGCCTTGATGGCGGTACGGATTTCCTCAATAAAATCATCCGGCAACTCGTCTGCCACATCCAGCCGAAAGCCAGACGCACCCAGCCCCAGCCAGGTGTCAATCACGCCCCCTTTGCCACAGATGAAGGCACGGTAGTCCGGGTTGTGTTCGTTTACTTCCGGTAGGGTGTCAAATCCCCACCAGCTTCGATAGCCACAGGCATACCGTTTATCAAAATCATACCAGGGACGATAGGGACTGGAGGGGTCGTGGTAGGCACCGCCGGTGCCGTACCGTCCCTCCTTGTTGAAATACACGCTGTCCGAGCCGGTGTGGCTGAACACCCCGTCCAGAATGATTTTAATGCCGTAGCTTCGGGCGGCCTGGCACAGCTGACGGAAGTCTTCGTTTGTACCAAGCAGGGGGTCGGCTTTCAGATAGTTGGCGGTGTTGTACCGATGGTTGGAATGGGCCTCAAAAATGGGGTTTAGGTAAATCCAGCCCACGTTCATCTCTGCCAGATAGGGCAGTTTTTGCTGGATGCCTGCAAAATCACCCCCAAAATAGTCCATATTCAGATAGCCGCCCTGTTCGTTGGGCCAAAAGTAAGGTTCGCCGTCCTTGTCCGGGCGGTAAATCCGACCTACAAAGGGCATGGGCTTGCCCGGTTTGCCTTCGAAAAAGCGGTCGGGGAAAATCTGGTAAATCACACTTCCCTTAATACTGTCCGGGGTGGAAAATGCCGGGTCATATACCGTCAGCTGCCACCACTGGCTTTCTTCCCGGCTGAGAACCGCCTGGCCCATCTCGCCCCGGAACAGCTTGCGGAAGTCCGAGTATAAATCAAAGTAATAAAAGTACAAACCCACCTGGGGCAGAGCCAAGGTGAGGATAAAGTGGTTGATGTTTTCCCCGTCGCATCCCACAAAGGTCATGGGGTAATGCACGGGTTCTTCCTTGTCCCGTATCAGTACCAGATGGGGCTGGACAAAGCCGTAATCATAGGGGATGGTCAAAGCAAAGGAAACCGAATGGCCGGCCTTGACCGCACCAAATGGGGTTTTGTAGGCTGTGTCCAGGCTATTATACAATATGTCCATGCAAAACACTCCTATACAATCACTGCCCGGCCTTAGGACCGGGCAGTGGAAAAGATACGGCGTATAAAAGCCGGGTTTACTTTACGGGGTTTGCGTGCCAGATGGTCTGTGCATAATCCTGCACCGAACGGTCGGCGCTGAAGATGCCGCTGTGGGCAATGTTGGACAGGCTCATCTGGTTCCAGCGGCGACGGTCTGCATACAGACGCTGTACATCCTGCTGTGCCCGGCGGTAATCCTTGAAGTCCGCCATAACCATATAGGGGTCACTGCCGCGCAGGTTGTTGACCACCTCGTGGAAGCTCTCTCCATTCCAGCCTTTTTCCAGGAAGTCCAGCACTTCCATGGCAATTTCATCGTTGTGGATGAACATGCTGGGATGATAGCCCATGGATTTCAGGGACTGCACTTCAGGGGTGCGCATACCAAAGATAATCTCGTTCTGCTCACCGGCTGCCTCGGCAATCTCCACGTTGGCGCCGTCCAGGGTGCCAAGGGTGATGGCGCCGTTCATCATGAACTTCATGTTGCCGGTGCCGGAAGCCTCGGTGCCTGCAAGACTAATCTGCTCGCTGATTTCGCTGGCGGGCATCAGCCGTTCGGACAGGGAAACGTTATAGTCCTCTAGATATACCACCCGCAGTTTCTCCCGAACAGCCGGGTCGTTGTCGATTTTCTCACCCAGTTTGCAGATGAGGCGAATCATCTGCTTTGCCATGTAATAGCCCGGTGCGGCTTTTGCGCCAAAGATGTAGGTCTTGGGGGTGAAGTCTGCGCCGGGGTTCTGCTTCAGATACAGGTACTGGGCGGCGATGTTCAAGGCGTTCAGGTGCTGACGCTTGTACTCGTGCATCCGCTTTACCTGTACGTCAAAAATCGAGCTGGGGTCGATGATTTGTCCGGTGGTCTTTTGCAGATAGGCGGCAAAGTCCTCCTTGTTCTTCTGCTTCACCTCTCCCAGGGCATCCAGCACCCGGGCGTCGTTCTGGAACTGTGCCAGACGGCTCAACTTGGAAGCGTCGGTCTTAAAGTCCTCCCCGATGGTATCCTGAAGCAGTTTGGTCAGGCGGGGGTTGCCTGCCAGCAACCAGCGACGGTATGCAATGCCGTTGGTCACGTTCTTAAAGGCATTGGGTTTATAGAGGTAATAGTCGTGGAATACGCTGTCCTTGATAATCTGGCTGTGCAGTTTGGACACGCCGTTGATGGAGTGGCATACATAGCAGCAGATGTTTGCCATGCGCACCTGATGGTCGCCCAAAATTGCCATATAATCAATTTTGCCCTGGTCGCCGGGGAAGGCCTTGGCAAAGTCGATGCGACAGCGGCGATCCAGCTCCTGCACGATGGAGAAGATACGGGGCAGGGTGGTGCGGAAGATGTCCAGATTCCACTTTTCCAGTGCCTCGCTCATAACCGTGTGGTTGGTGTAGGCAAAGGTGCGCTGGCAGATGTCAAAGGCTTTTTCCCAGCTGTAACCGCAGTCGTCCAGCAGAATCCGCATCAGCTCGGGGATAGCCAGAGTGGGATGGGTGTCGTTGAGCTGGATGGCGGCCTTATCCGGCAGGGTGTCCAGACTGCCGTACTGTGCCAGATGGTTCTGGCAGATGTCGCCGATGGAGGCGGCGGACAGGAAATACTGCTGGCGCAAGCGAAGAATCTTACCCTCCACATGGTTGTCGTTGGGGTAGAGAATCTTACTAATCAGCTCGGCGGAAGCGTTCTTGCTGATGGCACTGCCGTATTCGCCGGCGTTAAAGCTGCTCATGTCAAAATCAAGGGCTTTGGCCTGCCACAGGCGAAGCTTTGCCACACCCTGTCCATGGTAGCCCTGTACATACATATCACTGGGTACAGCAATGACGCTGTTGTAGTTTTTGTGCCGGATATGGTGGTAGTTGTTGTCCCAGCTTTCCTCAATCTCGCCATCGAATTTAATCTCGATGCTCTGGTCGGGGTGGCTCTTCAGCCAGACCTGACCGCCGGGCAGCCAGTTGTCGGCTTTTTCCTGCTGCCAGCCATCCACAATCTTCTGCTTGAAGATGCCATATTCATACAAAATGGAATATCCAGTGCCAGCAATGCCGGTGGTGGCCATGCCGTCCAGATAGCAGGCGGCAAGCCGTCCCAGACCGCCGTTGCCCAGACCGGCATCCGGTTCTTCTTCATAGATGCTGTCCAGTTTGATGCCAGCGTCGCTGAGCACCTGCTCGGCAACCTCGTTCAAATCCAGGTTGAACAAGCTGGTTTTCAAACTGCGTCCCATCAGGAACTCCATGCACAGGTAGTACACCTGCTTGGCGTCACTGCCGTAGGCTCGGCTCTGGAAACGCTTGTGAGCATCGCTCATCATCCGTCGCGCAATCGAGGCCAGCGCACGATAAATCTGCTGGTTGGAGGCGACATCTAAGGTGGTGCCGTAATCGCTGTTCAGTTCTTCTTTGAGCATCTGTTCAAAGTCTTTTTTTGTATACTTACTCAACTGATTCCACTCCTGTCAAACTCGTTTTTACGCCATGGGGTTTAAGAAAAGCTGCAAGGCCGATGGACCTGCTTACCATTAGTTTAACAACTTTGCAGCGGTGTTGCAACCAAAAAAACGATTTCGTGGATAAAACGTGGTTTATTTTAGAATTCTGGATGCATTTTTGTTGCATTGAAAGGTTAGATTTGGTCCATGTGGAAGAAAAAACAAAATTGGGCTTTTTTCCAGCGGTGCTTTATACTATAATAGAAATGATACACCTATATTATAATATCCCTCGTGACAGATAAAGCGGAAGTGGATTTTGGGATAAACAAGCAGAAAGGGACAGATGATTATGTCGGTAAACAAGATTAGACTGACCGTGTGCGGAAGCAGCTATGTGGTTTCCAGCACCGACCCGGAAGAATATGTGCAAAAGCTGGCTGAAAAGCTGGATGGAGATATGAACGAACTGATGGCACACAATGCCAGCGCCAGCGTAACCGCCAGTGCAGTGGTGACTGCCATCGGCTATCTGGATGAGATGACCCGGAATGCCGCCGCCATGGACAATATGCGGACTCAGATGCGGGATTACATGGAGGATGCGGCAAAGGCTCGGCTGGATTTGGAGCAAACCCGGCGGGAGCTGGAGCAGGTACAGCAGGAACTGGCACGGCTGAAGGAGCGCAACGCATGAGCAAAACCCTGGAAATTTTGGCGCCTGCCGGAGATGCAGAATCCCTGAAAGCGGCGGCTTTCAGCGGAGCAGATGCGGTATACCTGGGCCTGAAACAGTTCAGCGCACGGCGCACAGCAGGCAATTTTGACGAGGAGGAACTGCGCTGGGCGGTGGGCTTCTGCCATGCCCGGGACATGAAAGTCTATGTGGCGGTGAATACCACCGCCCACGGACAAGAACTGGAGGCGTTGGCCCAAAGCATTCGTATTGTGGCACAAAGTGGTGCAGATGCCATGATTATTCAGGACTTGGCAGTGGCGGCACTGGCTCGTCAGATTGCCCCTCAGCTTCCCCTGCATGGTTCCACCCAGATGAGCGTCCATAGCCTGGAGGGTGCAAAAGCCCTGTGGGATATGGGCTTTTCCCGTGTGGTGTTGGCACGGGAATTGACATTGGACGAGGTGCGCCACATTGCCCAGAACTGCCCCATCGAGGTGGAGGTCTTTGTCCATGGCGCTTTGTGTATGAGCGTGTCCGGACAGTGCTATATGAGTGCCTTTTTGGGTGGACGCAGTGGTAACCGGGGTGGCTGTGCTGGCCCTTGCCGTCTGCCCTTTGCGGCGGACGCATCCGGTGCAAGCCATCTTTCCTTGAAGGATTTGTCTGCGGTGGACAGCCTGCCCGCCTTGGAACAGGCTGGCGTAGTGAGCGCAAAGATTGAGGGCCGTCTGCGTGGGCCGGAGTATGTGGCGGGGGCGGTGGATGCCTGCCGTCGCAGTCTGGGCGGACAGGAATACGATGTGCAGATGCTGCAAGATGTGTTCTCTCGCTCCGGTTTTACAAACGGTTATCTGGAAAACCGGATGGATTCCACCATGTTCGGCGTGCGCACCCAGGCGGACAGCCAGGCCAGCAAGGCCGCCATGCCTTTGGTGCGGGAGCTGTATCGACGGGAGATGCAGAGAGTCCCCGTTACCTTTACCGTCACCACCGAGGGAACCGACTGCCGCTTGACGGTGCAAGATGCCCAGGGGCGGCAGATTGTGGTACAGGCAGGCCAGCCGGTGGAGCAAGCCCAGAAAGACCCTTCCGAGGGAATTCGCCGCTCGCTGGAAAAAACCGGTGGTACGCCCTTTTTGTGCCAGAATGTAGTCTTTGAGGGACAGCCCGGCTATCTGCCCGGTGCCCAGTGGAACGAGATGCGCCGCAGTGCACTGGAACGCTTGCTGGATTTGCGCCAGCAGGTGACCCCCTGGCCTTGTCAGGAAGTAGCCCTTCCCAAGTTTGGACAGCATAGTACCTCCAGCCAGCCCACCCTTTGGGCAAGATTTGAGGAGTGGGAGCAGGTGCCCCAGGACCACAGCTTGCTGGCGGGCATTATCCTGCCCATCTTCCAGTGGCACAAGGTACCCCAGTCTATGCGAGGTAAAACCGTTCTGGAACTGCCCCGTGCTATGTTTGGCGCGCTGGAGTCGGCGGTGAAAACCATGGTGGAGCAGACCCGCAACGAGGGCTTTTTAGGCTATCTTGCCCAGAACATTGCCCATTTTTCCCTGGCAAAGGGACTGCCCTTGTACGGTGGATTTGGCCTGAACATCAGCAACCCAGTGGCGGCAGAATCCTATCAGCAGATGGGACTGAAGGCCATGATTTTGTTGCCGGAGCTGTCTGTGACAGAGATTGGCCAGATTGCGCCCCAGTGCCCCACCTGGGTGCTCGCATATGGACATATGCCGCTGATGATGACCCGCGCCTGTCCTTTGAAGAACATTCGGGATTGCGATCGTTGTGATCGTAGTGGCCTGCTCACCGACCGGAAGAACAAGCAGTTCCCGGTGCGCTGTGCGGCGGGGGTACGGCAGGTGTACAACCCCGTTCCCCTGTATATGGGCGACCGGATGGGGGAAATTCCGGCGGATGCGGGGCTACTGTATTTCAGCATCGAAGAGCCGGAGGAGATTCGGCAGGTGCTGGAGCGGTTTGCAAAAAAAGCTTCCTGGCCCGGCGAGTTCACCCGTGGACTGTACTATAAAGGTGTCCAGTAACAAAATAAGTCCCCTTGGGGTGGAAAGAACCGCAACGGGAACGCATATCTATTTAGTATAACCCTGTAATTAGGAAAGGAATTCCCCATGCAAGTGAAGATTCAACTTACCCGCCCAGAAGCCAGATTTCCCCAGTATGCTACCCCCGGCAGTGCGGCGGCGGATTTGTATGCGGTGCTGGAGCAGCCGCTGGTTCTGGAACCTGGACAGCGGGCGATGGTTCCCACCGGGATTGCCATCCAGTTGCCGGATGCTGGCTGGGTGGCACTGGTGTGTGCCCGCAGTGGTCTTGCGGTGAAGCAGGGCATCACCTTGTCCAACGGGGTAGGGGTGATTGATTCGGACTATCGGGGAGAAATCCAGGTGGGACTGATCAATCTGTCCGATGCCAGCTACACCATTACCCCCGGCGAGCGGATTGCTCAGCTGATGCTCATGCCTGTGGCACAGGCCAGCTTCCAGCAGGTGGAACAGCTGGAGGAAAGCCAGCGGGGAGAGGGCGGTTTTGGCTCCACCGGGCGGGTGTGATGCCTGCCCCAGGAATGAAAAAGATAAAGGAGAAAGATTCCATGTTACCCATAATTCTTGCTTCCGGCAGTCCCCGCCGCAGGGAACTGCTGTCCATGATTGTTTCGGATTACACCGTTCGCACCAGTGATGTGGATGAATCCGCCATTGTGGGAGATACCCCGGCGGAAACGGCAGGCAAACTGGCAGAAGCCAAATGCCTGGCAGTGGCAAAAGAGCATCCGGACAGCATTGTGATTGGCTGTGATACCGTGGTGGACTGGAACAAAGCCATCTTTGGCAAACCCAAGGACCGAGCGGACGCAGTGCGGATGCTTACTGCGCTTTCCGGTACCACCCATAAGGTGCATACCGGGGTGTGCATCTGTCAGGGGGAGAAAAAGGAGCTGCTGGTCTGTACCAGCGAGGTGGAATTCTACCCCATTGACCCGGAATTGATGCAACGGTATGTGGAAACCGATGAGCCTTACGATAAGGCGGGTGGCTATGCCATTCAGGGCACGGCGGCTCTGTTCTGCAAGGAAATTCGGGGTTGCTACTATAACATTATGGGCTTTCCTGTCTCCCGAGTGGCCCAGATGCTGAAAAAGTTTGAATAATTTGAAAAAATGCCGGCTATCCCGTTGAGAAAGCATGGACGGGCGGTTATAATAGAACTGAGTATGGGCAAAAACCGAAGGTTCGGTCTGCCCTGCTTTAAGCAAATGAGAATCAATTCCTCTGTACCCCGCCAGTGCAGGCGCAGAGGACCAAGATACAAGGCGGGCCTTTGTGTAAAGGGCGCCGCTGTGCTGGAAGATGAATGAAAAGGGGCGGCCAGCCTCGGCAGAGAAGGAGAAAGACGATATGTTCAACAAAGATATTGGCATCGATTTGGGTACTGCAAATACTCTGGTTTACCTGCGTGGTAAGGGAATTGTTATGCGTGAGCCCAGCGTAGTGGCAGTGGACACCAAAACCGACGAAGTACGCAGTGTAGGTCACGAGGCAAAGGCTGTGATTGGTCGTACCCCCGGTAGCATTGTGGCAGTGCGTCCCCTGAAAGACGGTGTGATTGCGGACTTTGACATCACCGCCAATATGCTGGCCCGCTTTATCAAAAAGGTGTGCGGCAACAGCATGTTCTTCCGTCCCCGTGTGGTTATCTGCATCCCCTCCGGCGTGACCGAGGTGGAGCGCCGCGCGGTTAAGGAAGCTGCTCTGAAGGCTGGCGCCCGTCAGGTAAGCGTCATTGAAGAGCCCATGGCAGCAGCCATTGGTGCAGGTCTGCCCATCAGCGAGCCTTCCGGCAGCATGGTGGTGGATATCGGCGGCGGCACCAGCGAGGTAGCCGTAATCAGCTTGGGCGGCATCGTGGCAGCTCGCAGTGTGCGTGTGGGCGGCGACGAGTTTGACCAGGCCATCATTGCCTACATCAAACGCAAGTACAACCTGCTGATTGGTGAGCGCACCGCAGAACAGATTAAAATTGAAATCGGCTCTGCCTATGAGATGGAGCAGGAAAAAGAGATGGAAATCAAGGGACGGAACCTGGTGGACGGCCTGCCCAAGAACATCAGCGTGCATTCCGAGGAAATCCGTGACGCTCTGGCAGAAAGCCTGCAAAAGGTGGTGGACGCAATCAAGGAAACCTTGGAGCGTACTCCTCCCGAACTGAGCGCAGACATCATCGACCACGGTATCACCCTGACCGGTGGCGGCGCACTGCTCCACGGTTTGGATGAACTGATTCACCGTGAAACCGGCATTGATGTACACGTTGCAGAAAATCCCCTGGATTGCGTTGCAGCTGGCACCGGCGCAGTGCTGGATCACATCGAGCTGCTGGGCGATGTTCTGGATGACAATTCCTCCAACTTCTAATCTGGGCGGATCAACATAAGACGGCGAAGGCGGCACCTGGGGGAGCATGTGTAACCCCCAGGGTCGTGTGCGCCGTTTTTTCGTAATCCAGCAAGGAGGCGAGTTTGGCTTGAAGGACTTTTTTTATACAGTTAAATTTAAAATTTTGCTGGCTGTGGCGGTGATTCTGGCTGGCAGTATGGCCTGGGCGGGAGCAAACGGACGGCTGGCTTCGGCTCCTTCCCAGATTCTCAGTCTGGTGCTCACCCCGGTACAGCAGGTGGCCAGCTTTCTGGGTGGCGGACTGAATGATTTGACGGACAAATACCTGCGCATTGATGCCATCATAGAAGAAAACGAACAGCTTCAGCTGGAAAATCAACAGCTGCGGGAACAACTGGTGGAATATGACCGCATCAAGGCGGAGTACGAAGCCTATCAGGATTTGAACAACATCCGTACCGAAAACCCGGATTATACCTATCAGTCTGCTTTTGTTATCGGACGGGACCCGCTGGAACAGTTTGGTGCTTTCACCATCGACCAGGGAAGCGCCCAGGGAATCCAGCGGGGGGATGTGGTGGTCAGCGATGACGGCTATCTGGTGGGACGTGTGATTGAAACCACCCTCACCAGCAGTAAGGTTATGACTCTGCTCCAGCCCGGCTCCTATGCGGCCTGTGTGGTCAGCCGTACCCGGGACAGCGGCAACCTGAACGGCAATGCAGAGTACGCACTGCAAGGCATGAGCGTGCTGGAAAACCTCTCCCGTGATACACTGGCAACGGTGGGGGACGAGGTGATCACCACCGGCCTTGGCGGCGAGTATCCCCCTAACATTCGGGTGGGTACCATTCAGGAGATTCTGCCGGAGGACAGCGGTCGTTCCAGTCTGGCAGTCATTAAGCCAGGTGCAGATATCTTTGACCTGAAGCATGTATTTGTAATTACAGACTTTGGACAGGGCGAACAGCCCTAAACACCCCCAAAAGCAAAGGAGGACGTGGGTCTGTGACGTCACGAAGAAAACGCAACTTGACCATCCTGTCCAAATGGGTGGTATACTTTCTATTTTTATTGGTGGCAGCCACCTTACAAAGCCTGCCCGGCTTTTTGCAGATAGGTAGCGTGAAGCCGCTGTTTATCCTGCCTTTCTGCCTTGGGGTTGCCATCTATCAGGGGGAATACTCCGGCGCATTTTTTGCAGTTCTGGGCGGCTTTTTATGGGACTGGACCGGCGGACGCATCGGGGGGCTGATGGCTCTTGGCATGATGCTGGTTTGCTTTTTTGCCGCCATGCTGGTGGAGCTGTACCTGCGGGTGAACTACATCAATTTTATCCTGGTGACCTTTGCCTGTGCCCTTTTGATGCTCAGCACGGATTTTTTGTTTTACTATCTGATGCAGGACTATGTGGCAGGGTTGCACCGCTATCTTTGGGTGGTTGTGCCCAGCGCAGTGTACACGGCGCTGCTTTCCCCCCTTTCCATGAAGGCGGCCCGGTTTGTGGCAGGTCGCTTTGTGGTGGAAGACTAACATAGGAGTTAAATGGCAATGGACCAAAAAAGTATGCTACGTCGAATCGGCGGCCTGATTGTGGTCAGTGTGGCGGTGCTGGGTATCTTTGTGTTGCGCCTGGTGGAATTCCAGCTGATTAAGGGCAAGGAATTTCTGGGACAGGCTGAGAGCGTTACCAGCTATGAGTTTTCCATCTCGGCGGCACGAGGGGAGATTGTGGACCGGTATGGACGCAGTCTTGCCAGCAACCAATCCGGTTACAACCTGGTCATCAACAAGCTGACCCTCACCGGGGATTTGAATGAAACCATCCGCCAGTTGATTATGATTTTGCAGGAAAACGGGGAGGAATGGAACGACACCATCCCCCTGGATTCCGGGGAAAATGGAGCGTACCAGTTTACCGACGGGGAGGACACCGCCGCCCAAAAGCGTCTGTCCACCCTGAAAGAAAAGCTGGGGCTTCAGCAGTATGCCACTGCAAATCAGGTGATGGCCCGCATTGTGGAAACCTACGAGCTGGAGGAGTTTGACCCCTATTGGCAGCGGCTGATTGGTGGGGTACGCTACCAGATGCAACTGGAAGAATTCAGCGTGCAGAACAGCTTTGTGCTGGCAAAAAATATCTCCGCTCGCACCGTTGCCACCGTCAAGGAGCGGAGTCTGACCCTGACCGGTGCAGAGGTGGTGGAAACCTCCTATCGTGTGTACGAGGACGGCACCCTTTTGCCCCATTATCTGGGAAGTGTGGGTAGCATCACCAGCGAACAGTGGTGGGTTACAGATGAAAACGGCACCGTGACCACCCCCCTGCGGGACAAGGGCTATAACATGAACGATGTGATTGGCCAGTCGGGTCTGGAAGCCTATGCCGAGGAGCGACTGCGGGGCAAGGACGGCACCCAGCAGGTCACCCGTGACAGAAACGGCGTGATTGTATCCAGCGAGGTGCTGGAAGTGCCCCAGCCCGGTGAAACCGTGGTGACTACCATCAACCGGGATTTACAGGCGGCGGTGAACGAAGCCCTGGCCAACCTGATTACCACCATGCAACAGACAAAAGCCGACAACAAGGGCGGCCGGGTGACTTCCGGTGCCATTGTGGTGCTGGATGTGAAAACAGGCGGCATTCTTGCCATTGCCAACTATCCCAGCTATGATTTGAATCTGTACCAGACCAATTACAGTGAGTATAGTCAGGACCCGAATTTACCGCTGATGCGCCGTGCAACCTCCGGTTTGTACACCCCCGGTTCTTCCTTTAAGCCGGCGGTGGCGCTGGATGGACTGCTCAGCGGCACGATTACCGGTTCCTCCACTGTGTTCTGTGCCCGTACTTTCACACTGTACGATGACTATCAGCCCATCTGCCAGATGATTAACCACGGGGTAGGCCCCATTGATGTGGTACATGCCTTGACCCACAGCTGTAATACCTTCTTTTATGATACAGGCCACAAGCTGGGGCTGGAACATTTTGACGAGATGGCAACTCGTCTGGGGCTTGCCACCGAAACCGGCTTTGAGCTGGGCGAAGCAACTGGTAGCCTGACCCACACCACCGACGAGAACTACAGCAATGGTCTGGAGTTGCAGGCCGCCATTGGACAGGGCAACACCCAGGTGACCCCCATCCAGCTTGCCACCTATGCCAACACCCTTGCAAACAAGGGAACACGGTACAAAACCCACATTGTTGCAGGTTATCGGGATACCAACACCGGGGAGCTGATTGAGGAAGTTCAGCCTGAGGTGGTGGAGAGCATTGAGGATACCGTGGGCGCGTTCTCCCTGATTGAGCAGGGTATGCTTGGCGCGGCACGTGCAAGTTCTGCTTTGAAAAACTATCCCTTAAACATTGCGGTGAAAACCGGAAGCCCCCAGCGGTGGGAGAAGGACCACACCGGCAAATATTACACCAACAGTACTGTAATTGCCTATGGCCCGGTGGAAGACCCCCAAATTGCCATTGGTGCAGTGCTGGAATGGGGTGGCGGTGGTTCCAACCTGTTGCCCCTGATTGCGAATGTGTTTGACGCTTACTACAGCGAAAATTCCAGCAATCTGGACCCGGTGGCAGAAGGTCAGTTACTGCCCTAAACAATCGAGCAAAAGCCAGCAAGGAGAAGCTTTCCTTTGCTGGCTTTTTTCTGATAAATAATCCCATGTAGCCTTGCCAACATAGCCGGGCTGTGATATGATATTTTTTAGCAGTGTGGTTCGGCAAACCGCTAGAGCATTGGTTTGCCCACGATAGAAGGATGTAAAAACCACAATGCGGTGAATTTCATTTAAAATTTATGCTTCGCACAGCTTGCTGTGCTTTTTCTAATTAAAGGGAGTGCATTTGCTTATGAACATTGCGTTAATCGCCCATGATGCTAAAAAAGAGTTGATGGTGCAGTTTTGCATTGCCTACTGCCGGGTATTGAGCCAGCATACCCTGATTGCCACCGGCACAACCGGCAAGATGGTCAGCGAGGCCACCGGTTTGCCCATCCAGTGCTGTCTGTCCGGTGTACACGGAGGCGATCAGCAGATTGCGGCACGGATTGCTTGCAACGAGATTGACCTGCTGTTGTTCTTCCGCGACCCCATCACCGCAAAGCCCCACGAGCCCAACGAGATGAATCTGCTTCGCCTGTGCGATGTGCGCAACATCCCCATGGCAACCAACATTGCCACCGCAGAGGTGTTGATTCACGGCTTGGAACGGGGCGATTTGGAGTGGCGCAACATTGTAAACCCTCAATTCTAAGATGATTTTACGCTCTATCCTTTGTGGGTGGGGCGTTTTTTCTTTTAAAAGCATTCTGTCCCAGCCAGACAGGGCAGAATGGAGGAGTATCACCGCCTTTTTCTTGTGTTTTGCAATAAAAAGCGATATAATGAAAGACAGACCTTTAAACAGGATTAGCCCTGCTGGCAGTCGCCGGCAGGCGAAGATAGAAAGGGGAAAACGAAGATATGGAAACCATGGGAAACCTGCGCCGTACCCAATATTGCGGCGAGGTAAGCTTGGCTCAGGTGGGACAGGAAATGGTTGTGGCTGGCTCCATTGCCAAATGCCGCAACAAGGGAGGCATTGTCTTTGCCGATTTGCGGGACACCACCGGCATTTTGCAGATGGTGTTTGACGAAGGCACTGCCCAGGATGTATTTGAGAAAGCCGCTAACCTGAAAAGCGAATATGTGGTGATTGCAAAGGGTGTACTCCGTGAGCGTGCCGCCAAGACTGATAAGGTAGCCACCGGTGACGTGGAGCTGTATGTAAGCGAGCTGCGGGTGCTCAGCCAGGCACAGACCACTCCCTTTGAGATTCGGGATGAAATCAAGGTGAAGGACGAACTGCGCCTGAAGTACCGCTATCTGGACCTGCGCCGTCCCAGCATGCACGACCCCATCGTACTGCGCAGCAAAATCGGCCAGATTGTGCGGAATTACTATTTCCAGCACCACTTCCATGAGATTGAAACCCCCATGCTGGTGAAATCCACCCCGGAAGGCGCTCGTGACTATCTGGTGCCCAGCCGTGTACAGCCGGGTCATTTCTATGCATTGCCCCAGTCTCCTCAGCTGTACAAGCAGATTTTGATGCTGTCCGGCTTTGACCGCTATTTCCAGATTGTCCGTTGCTTCCGTGACGAGGACCTGCGTGCCGACCGTCAGCCCGAGTTCACCCAGATTGACATGGAGATGAGCTTTGTGGAGGCCGAGGACGTGATGACCCTGAACGAGGGTCTGGTGAAAACCGTCTTTGCAGAGGTTCTGGGCGTGGACGTACCCACCCCGTTCCAGCGCATGCCCTACAAGGAAGCCATGGAGCGTTACGGCAGTGACAAGCCGGATACCCGCTTTGAGCTGGAGCTGATGGACGTGAGTGAGGCTGTGAAAAACACCGAGTTCATGCCCTTTAAGGCCGCTTTGGAAAATGGCGGTAGCGTGCGCCTGATTAACGCAAAGGGTCTGGCCGACCAGTTGACCCGTAAGACGATTGATAAGCTGACCGACGTGGTGAAAACCTACGGCGCAAAGGGTCTGGCTTACACCCGTATCACCGAGGAAGGGGAAACCTCCAGCTTTGAGAAGTTCCTGACTGAGGAAGAGAAAACCGCTCTGCGCACCGCCGCAAATGCCCAGGTGGGTGACGTACTGCTGGTTGTGGCAGATGCAAGCAACGACACCGTGTTCGCCGCGTTGGGTGCTCTGCGTTTGGATGTGGCAAAACGCTGTGACCTGATTGACGAAAACAAGTTCAACTTCCTGTGGGTAACCGAGTTCCCCCTGTTCGAGTACAGCGAGGAAGAAGGCCGCTTTATGGCAAAGCACCATCCCTTCACCATGCCCATGGACGAGGACCTGGACAAGATTGAAACCAACCCCGGCGAGTGCCGTGCAAAGGCCTATGACATGGTGCTGAACGGCTGTGAGCTGGGCGGCGGCTCCATCCGTATCAACGACCCTGTGCTCCAGGAGCGGATGTTCCGTGCGCTGGGCTTTACCCAGGAAAGCGCACAGGAAAGCTTTGGCTTCCTGATGGATGCTTACCAGTACGGCGCACCTCCCCACGGTGGCATGGCCTTTGGCTTTGACCGTATGGTGATGCTGATGCTGAAGCGTGACTCCATCCGAGACGTGATTGCATTCCCCAAGGTGCAGAATGCCAGCGAGCTGATGAGCGGCGCACCCGAAACCGTAGAGGACAAGCAACTGCGGGAGCTGTGCATCGCCACCGTGGAATCCCAGAAATAAGTTTTCCACAAAGAAACTGTCTTGTTGTGGAAAACAAGACTTACAACAAAACCCCCACCGAGTTTTCCTCGGTGGGGGTTTATTTATTGTTTAGGTGCAAAGGTTGCCAATGGCAACCCCGGCGGTAGAGTTTTGCAAAAATGGATTACAAATCATCCACCAGTGCGGTGCTCTTTGCGTAAGCGGTGCTTTTTGCTTCAAAGAAGTCGGTTTTCACCATGTTAGCATTGGAGTACTGGCTTACCCACTTCATGCTGTCCGGCTCGGTCTGGTTGTCCGGGAACAGCGGTCCAAAGCCCAGGCCGGTCCAGCGCAGGTTGCCCAGATAGCGGATGTAATCCGTCACCATCTGGCGGGTCAGGCCGGGGATGTTGTCCCCGATTACATAGTGACCCCACTCGATTTCCTGGCGCACGCCCTCTTCCAGCATGGCTTTCAGTGTGGCGATGGTTTCCTCGTCAAACAGCTCCGGCTGTTCCTTTTGCAGTTCCAGCAGGATGTTGCGAAACAGCCACAGGTGAGTGTTTTCGTCCCGGTTGATGTACCGGATTTCCTGGGCAGAGCCGGGCATCTTGCCGTTGCGGGACAGGTTGTAGAAGAACATGAAGCCGCTGTAGAAATAGATGCCCTCCAGAATGTAGTTTGCCATCATAACCTTCAGCAGGGTTTTGGCATCCTTCTGGTTCTGGAACTCGTTGTACAAATCACCGATAAAGGTGTTACGGCGCAGCAGATGTTCATCTGTCTTCCACTGGTAGAGAATGTCGTTGCGCTCCACCGGGCTACAGATGGTGTCCAGCATATAGCTGTAACTCTGGCTATGTACACACTCCTGGAAAGTCTGGATGGACAGACACAGGTTCACCTCATTGGCGGTGATATACTCGCCAATGTTGGGCAGGTTGGCGGTCTGGATGGAGTCCAGGAACACCAAAAAGCTCAGGATTTTGTCATAGGCGGTACGCTCTGCCTCGGTGAGGTTGGGATAGTCCTTGGTGTCCTGGGTCAGGTTGATTTCTTCCGGAATCCAGAAGTTGTTCATGGCCTGACGGTACCAGTCGCTTACCCAGCCGTACCGCATGTTATTGAAATCGTTCAGATTGGTGGTGTTGCCGCCAATCATCCGGCGCAGACGCACTTCGGTATCGCCACCGGGATTGAACAGAGGCTTTTT
>JAHLFP010000058.1 GCA_018883715.1 Candidatus Allofournierella pullistercoris
AGCATCCTTGCATAAATGGAAGGGGCATTAGGGGCGGTACGGCGTACTTGGTCGGTTGCCTGTTCCGTGTGGGCAAAATATTTGTTGTCCAGTGTATCAGACACAGAGAAGAACCGATAGGAGTCTGCACCTATGGGATTGTCCCAATCCGTCCCATAATAAAGAGTAAAACCGCTATCGGGAGGGATCAGCCGCCCATTCATTACCGAATGGGTGTAGATGCCGCATACTGTTCCGGAATAGGCGGTGCCGTCCTCTGCTGTCATCTGGATGGAGTCGCCCAGGGACAAGCCGTTTTGCACAGCCAGTGCTTTTGGAATCAGCAGTTCCTGGGGGGAGGTGGGGGTGTCGCCCTCCACAATCTCGGTTTGCATCATCTCCAGAAAGTTGCCCCGCACCCCGAACAGGTAAAAAACGGTGCCATCCTCTGCGGTGGCCTGCAATTGTCCTCCAAAGGTGCCCCACTGGGTGGAGCCTTCATCCCCATCCAGGGAAGCGGCTACCTGTGCCGGAAGCTGGTCCAAGGACCAGTGCCAATATCCGTCTTGGGCAATGTGAAAGCGACACATGGCATCCATGGCGGAAGTACTGCCCAGCAGCACCGCAAGAATCAGGGCGGTGGAAATCATCACACCCACCACTGTTGTCCAAAAGTGGCCGGGACTTTTCTGGATTTGCTTGACGGAAAGTTTTTGCAGTGTTGTCATTGTCCCTGCACCTCGTCCTTTACAAGGGCACCATCCTGAATCTGGAGGATGCGCTGGGCCTGGGCGGCGATGGACTCATCGTGGGTAATCAGAACAAGGGTTTGTCCATCCCGGTGGAACTGGTGAAACAGCTCCATAATCTCTGCACCGTTTTGAGAGTCCAGGTTTCCGGTTGGCTCGTCCGCCAAAAGCAGGGAGGGACGGGTAATCAGTGCTCGCCCAATGGAAACCCGCTGTTGTTGACCGCCGGAAAGCTGGTTTGGAAGATGATCAAGCCGGTCCGCCAGCCCAAGGCGGTCCACAAGATGGCGGAAAAACTCCTTGTTCACCTTTTTGTGGTCCAGCTGTAGGGGAAGCAGGATGTTTTCCTTGACCGTCAAGACGGGAATCAAGTTATAACTTTGGTACACAAGCCCGATGTTCTGCCGGCGAAAGATGGCGGATTCATTCACGGACAAGCTGGACAAATCCGTGCCGTTCACCAAAAGGTTGCCCTTGGTGGGCTTTTCCACCCCACCCATCATGTGCAACAGGGTGGATTTGCCACTGCCGGACGGCCCGGTGATGGCGGCAAACTCTCCCTTTGGAATGGAAAAGGAGACGCGATTCACCGCCTTCACCTTAGAGGGGCCACTGCCGTACACTTTCGTAAGGTCAACTGCTTGTACTACTGTCTTATTCGTGCTTACACCATCCATTTCTTCGTTTTAAATGAATCAATCTGATTCGACCAGGGGAATGGGGTAAATGTTGTCAATAGTATAACATGCCATAAAATACAGTTCAATATATATATATATCAAAATTAAAGAAATATGTGCAGATGGAAGAATGTGCTCCTGCTTGGAGTGCTTACTCGCCCAGATACCGCTTGGCTTCCGGGTCACTGCGCAGGATGGCACGAAAAACCATGTCCCGGTGGTCGCCCATGTTGCTCCAGTCGGCCTGTCGCTGTAAGCCTTCATACCGCATGCCTGCATGGGCCATTACAGCACCAGAGCCGGGGTTTTCTGTATCGTGGCGGGCCGCAATACGGTTTGCGCCCACGGTTTGGAACAGATAGGCCAGAACCAGTTCCATGGCTTCGCTGGTATAGCCCTGATTCCACCAGTTTTCCCCAATGCAATAGCCCAGTTCCATGGATTCGGTGCGGTCGTCATAGCGCACCACGCTGATGCTGCCAATGGGCTCGTTTAAATCTTTTGGAACAATGGCCCACTGGTACCAGTCCGGCTCGCTGTACTTTTCAATCCAGGAGTTTATAACGGTCTCTGCCGTCTGCACATCTTGCTGGGTAGGCCAGCGAAGAAAACGGGTTACGTTGGGATTGCTGCCCCAGTTGCGGAACATGGGGGCGGCATCTTCCTTGCAGAAAGGACGCAGAAGCAACCGCTGGCTGTTCAAAGGCTGTGTGCCACAATGTTTCATTTCAAACACCCCTTTTTTAATGTGATTGGTTAAACAGTAGCATTTTTTGGAAAGCTTTGTCAACTTAATAAAAGCAAATGATTGTATGACAAAGTGTTTACAAAACAGGTAAAAATGGGGTATGATAATAAAAAGGCATCTGGGTGCAGTGTACACAGGTGTGAAACAGGGAAGTAACTGCTTGGGATACTCAGGAATGAGGCTCCCGGCGGTAAAGTATATTAGAATATGGAGAGAGTATCATGAAACGTGTATGGAGTATGACGTTGGCGGCCCTCTTGGCAGCAGGTATGTTGGTGGGCTGTGCCCCCAAGACAGATGGAACAACTTCCGGAACCCAAGGGGCGGATTCCACCCAGCAACCTGTGGTAACACCTGAGCCTACCCCAGAACCCTACGAGGCAGAGGTGCTCACCGGTTATGAAAAAGGGGCGGATTACCCGGAAGGAGAGCGTATCACCGCCGTGATGGTGAACAACATCCAGACCTGTCGCCCCCAGCGTGGTTTGTCCCAGGCAGACATTCTCTTTGAAATCAAGGTGGAGGGCGGTATCACCCGCTTTATGGGCCTGTATGCGGACTACAGCGAGATTCCCGACGTTGGCCCCATCCGCTCCGCCCGTGACCAGTTCTTCCGCATGGTGCTTCCTTGGCAGCCCCTGTATGTTCATGTGGGTGAAAGCGTGGTACAAAGCGAATACATCAAACGCTATGACTATGACGAGTGGAATCTGGAAGGCAAGTATGCTTCCGGCCTGATTTTCCGGGACAGCAACCGCCGCAACTGGGCAGGTAACACAGTGGCTTCCGAGCATACCGCCTACACCAACGGTGAGCGCATCGCTGAGTATGTGCAGAGCGCTGGAGTGGACGACCGCCGGGAGTACAACTCCACCTTCTTTAACTTTGTGGACTACCGTGAGCCGGCACAGATTCCCGCTGGTGCATTTGTGGACACCGACAACACCGCCGAGCGTGTGACCGTGTACCATTCCGACAGCTACCGCACCCAGTTTGATTACGATGCAGACCTGGGCGTGTACAACATGGCACAGTATTACTCCAGCCTTGGCAGCTACAAGGATACCGTAGATGAAAACAACAACCAGCAGCTGGCATTTGATAACGTAATTGTGCTGTTCACCGACATTCACACCTACCCCGGTCACGAAGCAAAGGACCTGCAGTATGCAGAGTACAGCTGGGGTGGTGTAGGCTACTATGCTTACGGCGGCAAAATCGAGAAGATTCGCTGGCAGAAGGGCACCGACCTGGAAAGCCTGCGTCTTGTCACCTTTGATACAGAGGAGCCTTTTGCTGTCAACTGCGGCAAGAGCTATGTAACCGTTGTGGACATTGACGAGGCAGAACGCTTTGCATGGGAGTCCCTGACCACAGCCCAGGATGTACAGGAAGCCCCCGTGGAAGAAAGCTTTGAGGAAAGCGCAGATTAATTAACCGCAAAGGGAAGGTTCGCCGGTTCGGGTGAGCCTTCTTTTGGTATTGAAAAGGAGCAACATAGGATGAAATTTTCTTACAAGATGGGATTGAGCTGTCTGGCGCTGTTGTTATTGGCGGGCTGTTCTGTTCCCCCGGCCGTGTCCAGCTCCACCCCGGTGGAGTCGGGCCCCGTGCCCTCTGCCGTTCCCGCCGTGGCAGAGCAGGAACAGCAGGTGGAAAGTGCCAATACCATGCCCCTGCCCCAACAGGGACACAGTGCCCTTACTGGCCTTGCCAGCGAGATAGCGGGGGAGCGTCCGGTGGCAGTGATGCTGTATAACACCCCCAAGGCACTGGCACAGTGGGGAATTGCAGATGCAAGCGTATTGGTGGAAGCATGCAGTGAGGGGCAGTCCACCGCACTGATGGCAGTGTATGAAAGTGTCCATCAGTTGGGCAAGGTAGGCCCTGTGGGACAAGGCCGGGACCAGCTGGCCCAGATGGTGCTGCCTTTGAACGCAATCCTTGCCATGGTGGGACGGGATTTTTACACAAACCAACTGCTGAACTACTATGACTGGCAGCCGGTGGATGGAACCTATGTGGGAACGCTGGGCTTTGAGATGGACCCAGGACGGGCCACCGCCAGCTCCCAGCAGTACAGCTGGTCCACCCGGACAGACCTGTTGAACCAGTCTCTGGCCCAGTATGGCCAGACCAGCCAGGGCCAGCCCCATAGCCTGTTTTTGTTTGGGGAAGCGAAAGCGGACAACAAGCAGGGTCAGGTGCTGACCATTCAATATGGAAGCCAGCGTGCTACCCAGCTTGCCTACCGCAAGGAGCAGAATGCTTACCAGATGATGTACAAAAGCGGAGAAAGCTGGGTTCCTCAGACGGATGCCAACCGTGCACCGGGAGAGGATGCCGTCTATCTGGATAATGTATTCCTGCTGATGGGGGCATCTGGATACAAGGACAACGGTGTAACCCGCCAGTTTGACTTTGAAGAGGGAGTGGGTGTTTACCTCCACAAGGGAAGTATGCAGCCTATTCTCTGGAAGAAAGGACAGGCAGACCAGCCCCTGCGGTTGTACCAGATGGACGGAACCGAACTGACCGTACAGCCGGGCAAGAGTTACATTGGCCTGTATGGTGGATGGGAAGGTCAGGGCATATGGCTCAGCGATGAGCAGGGTGTGGCGGTGGAACTGCCCCAGCAACCTGCTCCCTTGCCCACCCCAACCCCAAGTCCCACTCCGGAACCCACACCTGAGCCTACTCCAGAACCTACGCCGGAACCCACCCCGGAGGTCACCCCGGTTCCTGCTGATGTTGCCCAGCCTGCCCCAGCACCCGAAGGGGAAGCCACACCTGCACCTCAGCCGGAAGTAACCCCGGAACCGGTGGTGGAACAGCCCCAACCGGAAACCCCGGCGGAGCAACCCGCCCAGGCCTAGGCACCTGCTTAAAAAAACGGCGGTTTAGCCCCGGAAAAAGCTCTCATTTCAAGAAAAATCAAAAGTGCAATTCTTTTTTCAAAAAAAGGGGTTGCACTTTTTTTAAAAGGTGCTATAATTTAGTATAGTAAAATGATGAAGCGATAAAAAGGAGAGCACAAAGATGAAACGAATGACTAATTGCAGGAAGAAAATGTTCGCCCTGGCATCTGCGGCCATGATGATGGTAGGTGGCTTGACCGGATGCGGGTCAAACAAAGACGACTGGGAGTACCTGAAAGACAAGGGAACCCTGGTGATTGGTTACACCGTGTTCGCCCCCATGAACTACCAGGATGAGCAGGGCAAGCTGATTGGTTTTGACACCGAACTGGCTGAGGCAGTCTGTGCCAAGCTGGGGCTGGAACCCGAGTTTGTGGAGATTGACTGGGAAAACAAGCTACAGGAGCTGAACTCCCGCAAGATTGACTGTGCCTGGAACGGGCTGACCATGCTGGAAGAGCTGGAGCCGTACATGGACTTTTCTGTCCCGTACAGCGAAAACTACCAGACCTGCGTTATCCGCAAATCTGACGCAGAGCGCTTCCCTGATTTGCAAAGCATGGAGGATGCGCGGATTGGTGTTGAGTCCGGCAGTGCAGGTGAGCAGGTGGTGAAGGAGCAGGAAAACCTGTCCAAGGCCGACTGTGTGGGCCTGACCGCCCAGCGCAACACCCTGTTGGAGCTGAAAGCGGGTACTTTGGATGTGGCCGTTCTGGACGGCATAATGGCTCTGTCCATGATGCAG
>JAHLFP010000059.1 GCA_018883715.1 Candidatus Allofournierella pullistercoris
GCCTATAATATGGTGATTTTGCGCATCGAATTAGCAAAAAAAGCACCCATTTGCGCAACTATTGCGCAAATGGGTGCGATTCGAGGAAAAACATGAAAAATTTCAACCTGTCATTTGAATGCTTAACTGGGTCAAGATGGTTTTGGTGGCAGGAGCACCCAGTTAAGCTGGACTCTAGGATATGGTTTATTCGCCTAAGGTTACAATTACAAGTTCCGGGGTGTTATTGATTCGCACCGGAAGCACGGAGTTGCCAAGTCCACGGCTTACAATCATATCGGTGTTGTTTTTGTGGTGCAGGCCCTGGGTGTATTTTGGGAAAAGGCCCTGGTTTGGGGCGATAAGCCCGCCTATGAATGGGATGCTGATTTGCCCGCCGTGGGCATGCCCGGTTAAAACTAAATCCGCATCCAGTGCAACATACTGGTCAAAAAGTTCCGGTCGGTGGCAAAGCACAACGTTGTACAGGTCATCCCGTAACAGGGATTCCAGCTTTTCGCCCACAATGGAACCGGGTAGACTATCAATCAAGGTGGATTGTGTAAAATCCGGGTCCTGAATTCCCACCAGGTTGATGCTTGCATTGCCCCGCTGGATGAGATGGGTTTGGTCGTCCATCATCTGCACCCCTGCATCCCGCAACAGGCCAGCCAGCTGGTCGTATTCTGCAAGCCAGGCTTCATGGTTTCCGGTGACATAATAAATCGGCGCAATATCCCGGATTTCCTCAATGAATTCCATGGCCACATCCAGATTGGTGTGGGAGGAATCCACAAGGTCGCCGGTGATGGCAATTAAATCCGGGGCTTCCGCTTGCAATTTTGCCGCCAGTTTTCCGTTCCAGTCCTGGTTATGCAGGTCGGACACAGCCGCAATCTTATAACCGTGGAAATCAGCAGGGATGGCGGGGTTTGTGATGGTGAAATAGCTGGTGGTAAAGTGGGTGTTTGTCCAAAATATCCAGCCAATAAGCACCGCCAGAACGGCAACAAGGGCTAGGATGGCTGGTTTTTTATGTCGGGGTGTTTTGAGGGCTTGTTTCATGGTATGCCTCCCTGTGATGGATGTAAAACACAGACACCGCCATGCCCGGGGAGGGTGCATGGCGGCGCAACAAAAAGATAGGACTTTAGCCCGGCGGGGGATTTCACCGGGGGAGAACCATTTTGGTGGAATCCCGCAGGATAACCTGATGGCCCAAAACAAGGCGCTGGCGAACCGGCTTTCCTGCCAGTAAATCCAGGAGCATCCGGCAGGCGGCCGCCCCAAGATTCATGGAGTCAAACTGCACGGCGGAGATGCTGGGGTTTAGGCTGGCGGTCAGCTCGCTGTCAAACAGGCTGGCGATGCGAATTTGCTGGGGTACACGGATTTTTCTTGCCTGTAATTCCAGCAAAAGGTCAAAGGCAAGTCGGTCATCCCCACAAAGCAGACAATCCGGGTGGTGCTCCAGCACCGCATCCAGGGCATCAATCCGCTGGGCATCGGTTTCGATGCCGGTGCGCACCAGATGGGGGTCAGGCTGAAGCCCCAGTTCTGCCAGGGCTTTGTAGTAACCGGCGGCCCGGTCTGCGTTTACATAATACAGGGGGCTGCCGCTTAAAAAGGCAATCCGCTTTAGCCCCTGTTGTAACAGAAGCCGGGTCATTTCTTGAGAAGCGCCCACCTGGTCCTGGTCCACCTGGGGAATGGTGGAGTCCTCGGTGCGGCCAATGGCCACAAAGGGGATGTGATATTGCTGGAGCAGCTCCACGCAGGGGTCATCCCGCAAGGTGCGGGACAAAATTACCCCGTCCATTTTGTGGCTTGCCAGCTGTCGTTCCAGTTGGCTGGTGTCCGAACCATCCGCATAACAGAGCAGCAGGTCGTATCCCCGCTGTGCCGCAACGGTGCAGATTCCCCCCATGGTTTTGCGCAGGAAGGGAAGATCCAGATGCACAAAATGAATGGGAATTACCATGGTCAGGTTCCGGGTTTGTACCTCTGTGGGAGCAGAGCGTACAGTTGCGGAGGCGCCCAGGCTGGCAAGATAGGACTGTACCCGTGCACGGGTGACCTGGCTCACCCTGCCCTTGCCGGATAAGGCGCGGGAAACCGTGGTTTTAGAAATACCCAGCGCCTGAGCAATCTGCTCCATGGGAATCTTTTTTTCAGAAACGTTCTTTTGATAAATGGCATTTAGCAAGGACTCTTGCTGTTGCGGGGACATGGACACCCTGGGACGACCTCCTTTGGTATGCGCAATTTGTTGCGCAAATCGCAAATTTAGAGTATCAGCCCAGGGTGTTTTTGTCAAGATAGAAACAAAGCTTGGATATTACAGGATTCGCTGTAAGGTTTCGCCTGTCTGATACACGGCAGTGCCGTACACCGCAAGCTCACCGCCATCCGGCAGGGTGGCAGGTTTGTCGCCACAGTTTTGCAGGAACAAGAGTTCTCCCCGCAGGGTGGCAAGCACACCGGGGGCAAGATGCTCCGGCTTGCAGCTGGCAAGACCTGCCTTTCGGCAGGCAGTTTCGTAAAATTCGTTGTAAAATTCCGGCTCAAAACGGCTTGCCATATAGTAAGCCTGGCCTTTTCCATAGGAATGAACCGTGAGGGCAGGGCATCCGGCAAAGTAATCCTCGTCGTATACCATCAAGGGCTCTGCCGGGTCGGTTTCGTTCAGGGCCGCAACCTCACACAGGATGCTGGCATGGGTGGCGGTTTTGTCCGGCTGGGATACCATCACACAGCGGCGCAGTTCCCCGTCATACATACTGTCAATTTCGGTGCGGCGCAGTCCCAAAAGCTGGGTTAGGCCGTAGGGAGTGTCCCCCAGACGGCACAGGTCGGTTTCATCCACCACACCGCTCCAGTAGGTGACCACCACTGTGCCGCCGTTTTCCGCAAACCGGCAGACCTTTTGGGCAAAGTCCTCCTGCAACAGGTAGACCATGGGCAGAACCAGCAGGCCATAGCCCTCCAGACTGCTTTCCTGGTTGACGAAATCCACCGTAATGCCAGCCCGTGCCAGCCCGTTGTAATGGAGTGCCAGCTCCTTCCAGTAGCCCATGCCCGCATTGCGGGGGCCACAGGAGCCTTCAATCGCCCACATGTTGTTCCAGTCGTGAACAATGGCGGCCTGTTTGATGCGGTGTACCCCAAGGCTTTGGGTCAATTTGGGCAGGGTGCGGCCTATTTCCTCCGCTTCCCGGAAGGGACGTGCATCGGTGCGACCGTCATGGCCTACCACAGCACCGTGGAGTTTTTCCTCTGCACCACGGCTGGCTCGCCACTGGAAGTAGCAGACGCTGTCCGACCCGTGGGCAATCACCTGAAGGGCGGAAAGCATGGCGATGCCCGGTTTTTTCTGTTTGCTGATGGGCTGCCAGTTGGTGAAACTGGGGGTGGACTCCATCAGGATAAAAGGCTTATTTTTCAAGGAGTAGTACAAATCGTGCATCAGGGCCGTGTCCAGTGCCGTTTCTTCCACGGTTTCGGTGGGTTTGTGCCAGGTGGGATAGGAATCCCAGCTTACCACGTCCACCTCTTTTGCCATTTCGTAATAGTCAATGTCGTGGAAGCGATACATCATGTTGGTGGTAAAGCGGGCGTTGGGCGCAAACTGGCGCACTACGTCCCGCTCAAAACGGAAAAAGTCCACATGACGGCTGCTGACAAACCGCTTCCAGTCGAGGGTCAAGCCCTGAATGGCGTTTTCACCCTGAGGGGCAGGGCTTTCAATCTGGGCCCAGTCGGAGTAATCATGGCTCCAGAAGCGGGTGTTCCAGGCTTTGTTTAGGGCGGCAAGACTGCCGTATCGGTTTTGAAGCCAGCGGCGGAATTCCTCCTGACACAGGGGACAGTGGCATTCACCGCCCATTTCGTTGGAAATATGCCAGAGAATCACGGCCGGATGGTCGCCAAACCGCTGGGCTAGTTTTTCGTTGATGGCTCGCACTTTTTCCCGATAAATGGGAGAGGTATAGCAATAGTTGTGCCGGCGGTTGTACAGCTCCCGCACCCGGTCTGCCCGTACCCGGCGGACTTCCGGGTATTTGTGGGCCATCCAGGCCGGACGTGTTGCGCTGGGGGTTGCCAGTATGGTCTGGATGCCACGGGCATGCAGCTTGTCAATGATTTCTGCCAGCCAGTCAAGATGGTATACACCTTCTTCTGGTTCCAGTACCGTCCAAGAGAAAATGCCAAGGGATACCACATTTACATGGGCTTGCTGCATCAGGTCTAAATCCTGTTCCAGAATATCGGGGCGATCCAGCCATTGCTCCGGGTTGTAATCTCCGCCATAAAGAAATTTTCCTGTCTGCATGGTAATCCTCCATCCTCAAAAAAGTTGCGCAGTTGCGCCTTTTGCGCAACTTGTGATTAGTATAACAGCCATATCCGGAGAAAACAATGTTCGGATTGCACAAGGTTATAGCCTGTTTTTGTACATTTTTACCATGGGAATCTGCTGGCAAAGGTGGGTGGAAAGAGGGGGTTCTGTCTGTGTATCACTGACAAAACCAAAAGATACCAGGCAGGCAATTTAACAAGCGGGGTTTTGCAGGGGATAAAACCCTGAACCAACAGGGAAAGAATTTTGGAGAAGGATGGCAATCTATGGCGGATTTTGTTGCAATAAAAGCCCTTTGTGTGCTATGATGAAGTTCATCGCATGAACAAGCGGAAAAGAACATACAGATAAAGGAAACAAAAAAGGGAGGAACAGGCATGAAACGATGGATTGGTCTTGTACTGGCCTGTTTGCTGATGCTTGCAGGGTGCGGCACACCTGGAAGTGGCACGCCCCAAACAGGGCAGATGCTGGAATACCCCATGGAGCACAGCGCTTATCCCGGGCGGGAATACCGGGCGGTGTGGGTCAGCTATCTGGAATGGATGCGCTTTGATTTTTCCAACGAGGAAGCCTTCCGTCAGCAGTGTCAGGAGCTGGCCCAGCGGTGCAAAGCCCTTGGTCTGAACACGGTGCTGGCCCAGGTTCGGCCCTTTGGAGACGCTCTTTATCCCAGCCAGTGGTTTCCCTGGAGTCATCTTTGCACCGGCACCCAGGGACAGAACCCCGGCTTTGACCCACTTCTGGTTCTGGAACAGGAGGTACATGGGGCAGGGCTGGAGCTGGAAGCCTGGGTGAATCCCTACCGGGTGAAAGGCCCCACCGGGGTGCCGGAACTGTCCGAGCAAAGCCTTGCAAGCCAGTATCCCCATCTTGTGAAGGAAACGGAACAGGGGATTTACCTGAACCCGGCAAGCCAGGAAGCCAGGGACCTGATTGTAAAAGGGGTGGAGGAACTGCTGGAACACTACCAGCTGGAGGGCATCCATTTTGATGACTATTTCTACCCCACCACCGACCCCGAGTTTGATAAGGAGGAATACGCCCAGCAGGGGGGCGGCCTGTCGCTGGAAGAATGGCGCAAACAAAATGTGAACCAGCTTGTCCAGCAGGTGTACACTGCCATCAAGGCCCGGTGGCCGGAAGTCCGGTTTGGAATTAGTCCAACGGGCAATATTGAAAACAATTATGACATTCAGTATAGCGATGTAAAACTCTGGTTGTCTGAGCCAGGGTATGTGGATTACTTAATGCCCCAGATTTACTGGGGATTTGGGTATACTACCAGCAACGGAGATACCCAGTACGGCTTCCAGCAACTTGTACAGCGGTGGGCGGAGTTGCCCCGGTCGGAACAGGTGCAGTTGTATGTGGGGCTGGGCGCTTACCGGATTGGCGAGGGGGACGGAGGCAGTAATGTGGATTCCGTCAGCCAGTGGCAAAAGGGCAACCAGCTTGCGGCCCAGGTGGAGCATCTGCGCACAAGCCGGATGCAGGGGTATGGGTTGTACCGCTATGATTCGCTGTTTTTTAACACGGTTTGGAGCGAGCTGTGCGGGCTGGAACAGGAAAATCTTGCAACCTGCAACCAGGTAAGCGGGGAATAAAACCCGGTGCAAGCATACCCAAAACAATCCCACCTGCCCTTGTCAGGCTGGGTCGGATGAATTATAATAAAAAGGAAAACCCACGACGGGATAACACCGAACCTGCTGTCCGGAATGCCGACAGCAAAAGGGAGGATTTTATGAAACAGACAAAACGCTGGACTGCTTGGTTGCTGGTTGCGGCTCTTTTTACCACTCTTTTGGCAGGTTGCAGCTTCACACAAGAAAGCGACTCTGCCCCCGAAGAAGATGACACCCCCCAGATTGAGGCGGTGGAGGGTGGCTCCATCTCCTGGCCAGAGGGACTGGACACCAGCCTGCGGTTTACCACTGGAACAAGCGAGGATGGCACGGTACTGTATGCGGTGTTCAACAACGTGCAGAACCGCTTCACTGGCTATTTTACCCCTAGCAGTGACACCATTACCATGACCAGCTATGCCACCACCGAAAGCCCCAGCATCAACACCTACCAGTTGACCCTGTGGAAGGAAGGCTATGGTGGGCGAGAGTACCAGGACGGATACACCGCAGTGTATTCCACCTCCGGTGAGTGCCAAACCGCCCAGTTCACCGGCCTTGAGCCGGGGGTACGGTATAAAATCGGTATCTCCTTTTTAAGCGGTGTGTATTACATCAGCGGTGGCCTGATGGTGGAGGGCTTAACTTCGGCGGAAAGCGTGGAGGAGGGCTGAGTTTTCCACAGCATGACAACAACTTTGTGGAAAACAGGGTTGCTCTACTCATCAAAAAAGGGAAAAGTCCCGCTTATAGCGTAAGCAAAAAGCCTGTATCCAATGGATACAGGCTTTTTTGTATACGCTTTTGCCCTTTTACCAGTTGTGCAAAAAGGGGTTAGGGGCGGGAGGTTCTCCCGTCCAGCGGGTGGCGGTTTCCTCCACCGGGTGGCCTTGTGCAAGGCTTTCCTGCACCTGGAGAATCCGCTGGTTGCGGCTGCCCCGAAAGGCAAGTTCCAAGGTGCGCTGCTCTTGCATAAACCGCCCGTCAATCAGGATGTCCAGAAACTCCAGCATCCGCCGCTGGGCAGGGGTGCCTTGCGTCATCAATTCTTCCCAGGTATAACCGGTGTAACAGGCAATTTCATACCCCTTGGATTTTGCCAAGGTTAAAAATTCTTCCATGGCTTGCCCCGCTTGCAGGAATGGCTCACCCCCAGAAAGGGTAATCCCCCGGCAGAGGGGATTTTTTTCTGCCAGTTCCATCAGCATGGCGGGGGAAAGGGGTGTGCCGCCCTCCAAAGGCCAGGTTTCCGGGTTGTGGCAACCGGGGCAGTGGTGGGTACAGCCCTGGAAAAAGGCGGTGAACCGAAGTCCCGGCCCATCCACAATGCTGTCCTGTACCCACCCTGCCAGATGCAATGTCTGGCTCACAGGTGCTTAACCCGGTCCCGTTCTTCCGCTCTTTTGGCATCGTTCCATTTGTCCATGGTGCCCACCAGATAGCCAGTGATGCGGCGAATGCGCTCAAAGGGGATGTCCTTGCCAAGGTTTACGTTCTTCTGGGATTTTTTGGACTGATTCATAAGATACCTCCTAAAATGAAACAAGGGAAAGAAAGATCAGCGGCAACCACACAGGGAGGGCACACGGGGATACTTTTTGCGCAATTCCTCGATTTTTTCCGGGGACAGGGCTTCTCCACTGCGCCGTCCGCACCGGGGGCATACGTCCCCGATGACTCCCACATAGCCGCAGACCGGGTCACGGTCCACCGGGTGGTTGATGCTGCCATAGCCAATGCCGCTGTCGTGCATGCACCGTACCACGCTTTCAAAGGCTTCCAGATTCTGCGCCGTATCGCCGTCCAGTTCCACATAGCTGATGTGGCCTGCGTTGGTCAGGGCGTGGTAGGGGGCTTCTTTTTGGATTTTCTCATAGGCCGAAATGGGGAACCACACCGGAATGTGGAAGCTGTTGGTGTAATACTCCCGGTCGGTTACGCCGGGTACAGAACCGAACTCTTTTTGGTCCATCCGGGTAAAACGACCTGCAAGCCCCTCTGCCGGGGTGGCCAACAGGGAGAAGTTCATCTGGTACTCCTGGCTTTTCCGGTCGCAGAAATCCCGCATATACTGTACAAGAGCCAGACCTTTCTGTTGCATCTCCTCGCTCTCGCCATGGTGGTGACCATACAGGGCGGTCAGGGTTTCCGCAAGGCCAATGAAGCCGATGGAAAGGGTGCCATGGCGCAGAACCTCCCGCAGCTCGTCGTCCGGGCCAAGCTGGTCGGAATCCAGCCATACTCCCTGCCCCATCAGGAAGGGGTAGTTGTACACCCGCTTGCGGGCCTGAATTTCAAACCGGTCCAAAAGCTGCTGGCTGACCAGTTCCATCATGGAATCCAGCGCAAGGAAGAAGCTGGCCTCATCCCCCTTTGCTTTCAGCGCAAGGCGGGGCAGGTTGATGGAGGTGAAGCTCAGGTTGCCCCGGCTGTAACTGATTTCCCGGCTGGGGTCAAAGGTGTTGCCCATCACCCGGGTACGACAGCCCATGGTGGCAACCTCGGTTTCTGGATGGCCGGGGCGGTAGTATTGCAGGTTGAAGGGGGCGTCCAAAAAGACGTAGTTTGGGAACAGCCGTTTTGCACTCACCTTCATGCTCAGTTGGAACAGGTCATAGTTGGGGTCTTCAGGGTTGTAGTTGACCCCATCTTTCACCTTGAAGATGTGAATGGGGAAGATGGGCGTCTCCCCGTGGCCCAGTCCGGCATCCTGTGCCAGCAGTACCATCCGGATGGCAAGACGGCCCTCCGGGCTGGTGTCCGTGCCATAGTTGATGCTGCTGAACGGGGTCTGGGCACCGGCACGGCTGTGCATGGTGTTCAGGTTGTGGATAAAGCCCTCCATGGCCTGGTAGGTGTCCCGTTCGGTCTGCTGGGTGGCTCTGCGCCGGGCGGCCTTTACCGCCTTAGCGGCGATGGAAGCGTCCACCTGCTGGTTGCAGAGTGCCTGGCAAAGTGCTTCGTCCACCTGCTGGGCATCGGTTTCCAGCCGGGGAGATACAGCGGCCTGTGCCAGTGCTTGCTCCACAAGGGGCTGGCAGTTTTCCTGTTCCAGCAGGTCTTCCAGTACCTGGCTCAGATGCCGCTTGTACAGCCGGGCAAAGGTTTTGGCCACCCCTTTTGCCATGGCATAGTCAAAGTTTGGGATGCTCTGTCCACCGTGCTGGTCGTTCTGGTTGGACTGGATGGCGATGGCGGCAAGGGCGGCATAACTGCCAATGCTGGCAGGTTCTCGCAGATAGCCGTGTCCGGTGGAAAAGCCACCCTCAAACAGACGGATTAAATCAATCTGGCAACAGGTGGTGGTCAGGGCATAAAAGTCAAAGTCATGGATGTGGATGTCGCCATTCTGGTGGGCTTTTGCTTGCTCTGGGCGAAGCATATGGGCCGCATTGTAAGCCTTTGCCCCGGCGGTGCCAATCTGGAGCATGCTACCCATGGCGGTGTTGCCGTCAATGTTGGCATTGTCCCGCTTCATATCGCTGAGCCGGGCATCCACATAGGTGATTTCATGGATGGCCTGCATCAAGGGGGAGTCCGCTTGTCGCGCCCCGGTACGCTGGCGACGCCAGGCATCGAATTTTTCGGCGGCGTCGGTGTAGCCCGCATCCACCAATGCCTGGTAGGCGGCCTTATGTACCTGTGCGGCCTGCACCGGCTCGGTCTGCTGCTGTGTCAGCAACTGGATGGCCTTCTCTCCGATGGACTGGGCAAGGCCGGGGGTGTGGCAATCCGCCGCCTGCAAGGCGCAGGACAGGGAACAATACAGGGTGTCCGGGCAGAACTCCACCAGACGGCCATCCCGCTTGTACAGCAGTTTTATCATGGGACTTTTCTCCTTCACGGCTGAATTTTTGGCCTTTTAGGCACAAATAATCCCCGCAACACGCAGAATGCGATGTGCCGGGGCAAAAAAACAAAACACAGCGGCCAAAAACGAGCCGCTGTATTTTGCGGTGATTTGGTTGTATGTACTATTATCGCCCTATATCTTGTGGTTGTCAAGGGTAAGAATGAGAAACAAGAACAGGAAAAATTTGTCGCTTTTTGTGAAAATTGATGGGTGCGGACTATGGCAAAAAATGTTTTTGTGGTACAATCAAACCAAAGGGTTCATTACCCTGCAACAGGGTCAAAAGGCAGGGGAGGTGGCAACGGTGGAGCCAATCAAATGCAGTCTGGCAGGGCTGGAATACCAGCTTTATTACAAGCGGGTGAAGCGGATGAACCTGCGGGTGCGCCGGGATGCAAGCGTGATGGTCAGCGTGCCCTATGGCACCAGCCAGCAGGAGGTAGAGCGCTTTATGGCCCAGCATCTGGGATGGATTATCGCCGCAAAGCAAAAGCAAAAACAAATCCAGCCCGCCGATACACTGCCAAGCGCAGAGGAGTGCATGAAGTTGTTCCAGCCCATCAGCGATGCTTTTTACCCGCAATTTTCTCATGTTTTGCCGCAGCCACCCCAGCTTGTGGTAAAACCCATGGTCAGCCGGTGGGGGGTGTGCTATCCCGCAAAAAAGCGGATTACCCTTGCCAGCCAGCTGGCACTCCAGCCCCGGCAGGCGGTGGAGTATGTGATATTGCATGAATATTGCCATTTCATCCACCCCCACCACCAGCCGCCTTTTTGGAAGCTTGTGGAAGAAAAAATGCCGGATTACAAGGCACGCAGGGCATTGCTTACCCTGTCCCATGGGTGACTTTTTTGAGGAAAACGGTTATAATAAGACAAGTTATCCCCGTAAAGTCCGGCCGTGGCATGGATAGGGGTTACAGGAAAGGGGGCTTGTTTGCTTGGAAAGCAAGTACAAACGGCTCATGAGCAATACTGCTCTTTTTGCGCTCAGTAGCTTTTCGTCCAAACTGCTGAGCATTGTGCTTCAGCCCTACATCACCTTCGCCATGGGCGAGGTGGACGAGGTGGGCATTACCAAACTGGTCCAGCAGATTGGACTGCTGTTAATTCCCCTTGTGAGTATGGGGGTCAGTTTTGCCATCATACGCTTCGGTCTTGAAAAAACCAATGACAAGCGCACCGTTTTTACAAACGGGGTTGTCACCATTGGATGTGGCTTTGTGTTGATGGCGCTGTTTTATCCATTGCTGAAACTGATACCGCTTTTTTCACAATATGCGGTGCTGTTGTATCTTCATGTCCTATTCAGCTGTTTGCGTACCCTTTGCACCCAGTTTGTGCGAAGTCGGCAGTTGAATCGACTGGTGGCGGTGGATGGGGTCATGTGCAGTGCCACAAACCTTGGGTTTATGGTACTGTTTTTATCCGGCATGAAGCTGGGAGCGTCTGGCTATGTGCTGGCGGTGATTTGCAGTGACCTGCTTAGCTGTTTGTTCATCTTTTTGGTGGCGGATTTGCACCGATATTTTCGGTGGAAACGGTTTTCTTTCCCCTTGTGGAAAAAGATGATGGCCTACGCCCTGCCCATGGTGCCGGCCCAGATTAGTTTTTGGGTCATCAGCGCCAGCAACCTGTTTTTTGTCCAGACCCTGTGCGAGGGCTTTGGCGGAGAGACCGGTGAATACTGGACGGGACTGCTGAGTGTTGGGTCGTTTTTACCCAATATGCTCACGGTACTGGGAACGATTTTTTATGAAGCCTGGCAGCTCTCCGCTGTAACCGAGGAAAACGGGCGGGCGGCCTTTTTTGGACGGGTGTTTTACATCTATCAAACCCTGTTGTTCTGCTGTTGTTCCGGCATTATCCTACTCTGCCGTCCGCTGATGTTCCTGTTCCGGGAAAACTTCTATGAAGCCTGGCGGTTTGTGCCGCTTTTGACCCTGGGGGCATTGTTCAACTGCTTCAACCAATTTTTGAGCAGTGTGTACATGGTGGAAAAGCGCAGTTCCCTGTCCCTTGCCACCATGCTGCCCGGTGCGGTGATTAACTGTCTGCTCAGCTGGTGGCTGTTGGGCGAGTTTGGCCCCAATGCGGCAAGTTTTGCCAGCATGATGAGCTATCTGCTGGTGTTTTTGCTCCGGGTGGTGACAGTGCGCCGTCTGCTGCCCATGCGCTTTCGCATGCCCCGACTGGTACTTTTCACCCTGTTGCTCAGTTTGGAAGCCTGGCTGATGCTCCAGGAGGTGGCGCTTTGGCCCCTTTGGTGTGGTATCATTACCCTGTTTATCTGCCTGACCGGGGCGAAAACCCTGCTGTCGGCGGTGAGCCAGATGCTGAAACGCAGAAGGCGAAAAGCCACAAGTTAACAAGAAATCCCCCTGATGTTGAAAACACATCAAGGGGATTTTTCTTTTTACTGGCTCTAACAGGGATTACAGCCGGTCTGCCAGCTGTTGGTAGTGCTTGTACAGGATGCCAAAGCGGTGGCGGTAGCGGGGTTTCCAGGGTTTTGCCTTGCCGCAAAAATGCAGGATGGCGGTGTGTTGCATCACCCAGTCCGTGGTTTGTGTTCCCCCACTGCGGAGAAAATAGTTGTTGAAATTCCGCGCGTCGTAGTTCCAGATGGCATCGTCCAGTTCCAAAATTTGTTCGCTGTACAAAAGATTCAGCAGGTCCTGGTCCGGCAGGACAAGTTCCATGCTGTGGGCGGCGGTGAAGGCAAAGAGCTGTTCTGGGTCAATTTTCTGGCGGGCGGCTTTCAGGTTGATGAGCAGTACACCGGAGTTGAAATACCGCCGATGGGTGCCAAGGCGAATCTGGTTGATGCTGTTGGCAAGCTCGGTTTTTCCGGTGTGTGCCGCCGCCGCAAAAATCCGGTCGCCCAGCTGAGTTTCCCACAAAGGACGCAGGTCGTTGATGACCAGGGTATCCGGGTCAAGGTACAGGATTTTATCCAGACTATCCTCCAACAGCTGGCCTGCCAGCAGGCGGTAATACATCTCTTGTGGGTATTGCTTGCTGACAGGTGCATGGGCGAAGAGTGCTTCCGGCACAAGGACGGGATGAAGTTCCATATTCCGCCGCTGGCAGTACTGGGCAAGGGTGTCCAGCTGGTCGGGGGTTAGGCTCCGGTGTAACAGGTAGACCGAAAAGGGCTGTCCCGGATGGTTCAGCCAAAGGGAGGTGAGCAATACCCGAAGCTGGGGCAGATAGTTTGCATCCAAAGAAACCAAAAGGGGAATGGGATTCATAGAAAAACCTCCGTTATTTGTTAGTTACGGTGCCAAAGCTGTTCCCGCAGTTGCTCCAGCGCCATGGCATAGCGGCCGCTTTTGATGCGGGGGAAAGCACGGAGAAGCCGTCCAGAGCCAAACAGCCGCCCATCCACCAGAGAGGCCTGCAAAAAGTCCCGACGCATTTCCAGCTCGGCGATGGTTTGGGGCAGTTTTTCCAGCTGTTCCTCCACCCGTTTGTCGGTGGCCAAGGTGGCATCGCTCAGGCCATGGCTCAACTGGTCGCTGGCCTTGTGGATGTGCTGGGCAATGGCCTCCAGTTCTCTCAGGTTCTGGGCAAATCCTGCCAGAGTAGCACAGGTGGCGGCAAAATCCAGAACAAATACCAGACTGAACAGGCTGAGTAAAACAGCACTGACCCAAACAGGGATGCCATGGACAAGCTGGTGCACCACAGGGTGGATGATGCGTACCATAAAGACACCGCCCACACCCCAGGCAAGGCTGAAACGCAGACAGATATAGCCGCCCAGCTGGAATGGCTCGTCCGAGTAATCCCACCAGGTGGTGTGGAACAGGGTTTTAAGCACCCACCCGGTGATGAGCTCCAGCGTACTGGTGAGAACAACACTGCCCAAAAATAGGACAAACAGATTATGGCGCAAGGGCCAGAGGGCAAGCAGTACAAGCACCATCCCCACCCCATAGATGGGGCAGACAGGGCCGTTTAAAAATCCACGGTTGACCCATTTTCCGGTGGTAATGGTGTGGAATACCACCTCCACACACCAGCCTAAAAAGGCATAGATGAAAAAGTACCAGATGCCGTATACAAGTGGTTCACTCATGGGAGCATCTCCTTTCCTTAGGATGGGATGTTTTGCCCATTATATCACCGGGCGGGACAAAAGGTGTAAGCAAAGTGTAAACATTGTGTGAAAAGGGGGCTGTTTTTGCCGGGATATAGAGAGATTTGTCCTGTGCCATGCCGTAAAAGCGGGGAAATCCCCAAAAAGGCGTAAAAAATCCCCCCGCAAAGCGAGGGGAGAAAGATTATCGGATGCCCAGTTTGGCGCGGATGGCGGCACTTTCCTCCTTGTCCAGCTGGTTGCGCCGCTGGATGGCAAGAGCCAGCTCGTCCGGGCTCATGGGACGCTTCACCGCAATCAGAGCCTTGGTGGGGATGCCCTGCTCGGTGAACATGGTTTCGTGCTCGGTGCGGATGTTCCAGTCCGGCTCGTCCTTATGCAGGTCAAAGGTGTGCCACAGGATTTCAAAGCCGGCCTCCGGGAAGTACTTCAGGCTGTCCTGAAATAGCGCATCGTCGTCGGTTTTAAAGTAGACTTCCCCGTCCTCTGCCAGCAGGGTGCGGTAGAGTGCCAGCTGACGAGTGTGGGTCAGACGGTGCTTTTTATGTGCCAGTTTTTTGTTCCAGGGGTTGCAGAAGTTGATGTAGATGCGCTGGACTTCATCCCGCTGGTCAAAAGCGTTCAGGATGCGCTCGATGTCCAGGCTCATAATCTGCACGTTGTCAGTGGGCAGGTTCTTTTCCTGGTACACACGCTCGATGTTGCGCTTTGCCAGAATCAGCACCTTGTCGGTGATGTCGATGCCCAGATAGTTTACATCCGGGTGGCAGCTGGCCAGCTGTGCCAGAAAGCCGCCCTTGCCACAGCCAAGTTCCAGGTGCATGGGCTGGGTGGGGCGAACGAAGCTCTGGTGCCAGTGGCCTTTGCGCTCCAGCGGTTCGTTGGCATGGAAGTCGCAGGCAAGCAGTTCCGGGCGGGCATAGGGTTTGAATCGCATTCTCATAGTGGGTTATTCTCCTTATAATCGCATCAAATGATATAGATAGTCTTGCAGTTCCTGGGCGCTTGCCTGCACACTTCCCTGTACAAGGCCGGGTTTCCCCCCGCCCTTGCCGGAAAATTGCTGGTTGATGGCCTTGCAGATGGGGCGTAAATCCCGGTCTGCCTGTGTGGTGGCAAGTACATAGCCGCACCGGGTTTGGCCGGGGTCGGGGACCAAAACCGCCGCCCATTGCTGGCTGTGCTGTGCCAGCACCGAGGCCAGACGCTGGGCAGATGGGCCGGAAAGCCCGAGCTGAATCTCCACTGCGGGCAGGGTGGGGTCATGATGCTCTGCCAAAGCGGCAAACAGCTGTTGTTCCAGCTGGGCATTGCGCTGGCGGGCATCCTCCAGTTCCTGGCATTTTTGCTCCACCGCCACAGCCAGTCCTTCTGGCTTTGCGCTTAACAGCTGGCGGATGGCACTGGTTTGCTGGCGCATCTGAACCACCGCCTGCAAGGCACGCACCCCGCACACCACAAACAGCCGGGTGCCCTGCTTGTAATTCTGCCAGTCCAGAATGTGAATCATCCCCACCTGCCCGGTGTAGGCCAGGTGAGTACCACAGCAGGCGCAGCAGTCCGCTGTGCCAATGCGAATCAGGCAGACTGGGCCGTGCAGTTCCTTTTTGCTCCGATATTCCAGGGTGCAGTCCTGCTGGCGGTCATACCAAAGCCGTTCCACCGGATGGTTTTCCCAGATGACACGGTTCGCCGCCTGTTCCGCCTGTTCCAGCTGCTGGGGGGTGAGAGGGATGCTGGTGTCCATGGTCAGGTAGTCTTTGCCGATGTGAAAGCCCAGATTTTGCGCTCCAAACATCTGACAAAGCAGTCCGGAAAGGATATGCTCCCCGGTGTGCTGCTGGCTCATTTCCAGCCGGAAGTCCCCGTCCACCTGGCCTTGCACCACACTGCCCACTTCCAGGGGCTGAGCAAGGGTGTGGACCACCTGTCCCTCCACAAGCTGGATATCCAGCACCGGAATGCCGTTCAGCGTGCCCCGGTCACTGGGCTGGCCGCCGCCCTCTGGATAGAAAGCGGTTTTGTCCAGAATCACCTGCCAGACCCCATCCCGGTGGTGCTGTTCCACCACCAAAGCCTGAAAGGCCAGCACCGGCGGCTGGGTATAATACAACGCATCGGGCTTAAGCATAAAAGCCGCTCCCTCCCTGTGGACAATTTTATAGATATTGTACCATGAAAAAGCCGTCGTGTCACCCAAAAGGGGGCAATTCCCTGGACGGTTTTTGACGGTATTCGACCCGGCGGGGCTGTTCCGGTTGCGCTGTGGGGATGGGACGTTGTATAATGAAGCATAGTAAGAAAAGGGGGGATAGCCCATTCAAATTCGTAGGATAGCGTTAGCGCTGGCAGGGGTGTTTCTTGCTGGGTGCAGTGCATCCACCTTGCAGTGGGTGCCACAGGAGGAGCCGGTGACCTCCACTCCGGTACAGCAGCGGGTATTGTATGTGCAGGATGAGGAAAACCTGCTGGGCCCGGTTTTGCAGCTGTACCAAAATGAGATGGGGGTATCCATCCAGCCCGCAGGGGAGCAACAGCCGGGGCTTTCGGTGGTGTATCAGCAACCCACCGGCAGGACGGCGGTGAACCTGTCCGAAAGTTGCCCCCTTTTGATGACCGCCCTCAACCAGCTGGAACAACAGGATTGTTATGGCATTCCCGTGGGACAAGGCCAATATGGATACCTGGCGGATGTGTCCCAGCTGCGGGCCCTGCTGGGGGAGAAGTTCCAGATGGAGCATCTGCGCAGGGCAAGCTGGCAGGAATGGGTGGAGTTTGTCCGGGTGGTACAGCAATGGATTGCACAGCCCAGCAAACAAAAGGTTGTTCTTGCAGGACACACATACTGGCTTGCGGAGCAGGCAAGTGAACCGCTGGCATCCCTGGCGGGGGTGTTCACTCTGGCGGGGGAGACAGCCTACAGCGACCAGGTGCTTACCCCGGTGCTGGGCACTGTCTGGCAGACCCCGGAGCAGGTGGCAAACCGGGGCAAGGACACCGCCCAGATTAGCCAGTCCTTGGGGGCACTGGTACAACTGATTGGGCTGGAAAGTGTCGCCTTGGCGGATGCCAGTGGGGCAGTACAGCCCCAGAGCCTTCCCCAGATAACCCGAGAGGGGGCGTTGCAAGCCTTTGCAGAGGGCCGGGCGCTGTTTTATCGCACCTCCACCAGTGAAAAGACCTTGCTTTCCCCTGAAAAGGCAGAGCAGGTGGAGCTGTTTGCGGTGAAGTTCCCCTTTGAGGAGTCCTTGCTGTCCGGCGAGGGCTTGACCATGGAGCAACTGCAAAAACCTGTATCCACCGGGGCGGCTTGGCTGACGGTATCGGCCGAAGGCTCTCCCGAGCAACAAAAGGAAGCCCAGGCCCTCTTGCGTTGGGCGTACACCCACCAGCAGGCAGCTTCCCTTGCGCCCCAGCTGGCCACAGCAGGGGAGGATACCCTTGTGGATTTGTCTCAGGCCCTGTCCGATTATGTCCGGCAGGACGTACAGCGGCAGGCAGACACCCTACTTACCACGGCACAATAAAAATCTGTAGCGTATTTCCACCGCCCGGCAGGTGCTGGGCATAAGCACAAAGAATAAGGAGCGATTGCAATGCGGGAATGTGGTATCTTGATGCCGATTTCCAGCCTGCCCGGACCTTATGGAATTGGCAGTTTTGGAAAAGAGGCCTACAAATTTGTGGATTTTCTGGCACAGGCCGGACAGCAGGTGTGGCAGATTCTGCCCCTGTCCCCCACGGGATATGGGGACAGTCCCTATCAAAGCGGTTCTGCCTTTGCGGGCAACCCCTATTTCATCGACCTGGACGATTTGGCGGAACAGGGACTGCTGAAAGAGGAGGAGTACCGCACCTTGGACTGGGGAACACCGGACAAGGTGGACTATGGCAAGCTGTACCAGCAGCGGTTTGAGGTTCTGCGCAAAGCCCACGAGCGGTTCTGCGCCTGGAGACCGGAGGAATAC
>JAHLFP010000060.1 GCA_018883715.1 Candidatus Allofournierella pullistercoris
CAGACAGAAGAAAAGCTACGCAGGGAGCAGATTAAAGGTAAAGTTGCTGCAAATCAAGCCCATTATGAAGTAGGAGCAAAGGTGCGCCAAACAATTAAGGAGCTTGGTGGTACTATGCCGGAAGACCTTCCCACGCCGCAAAAGAGCATCCAACAGATTGAGCGAGAACATAAGAAGCTAAAAGGATAATTTCTAACATAGAAATATGAAGATATTTACCATAATAGGCGGCGTGAATGGCTGCTTGAATTGATGCAGGCAGTAAACAAGTATCAATAACACAAAAAAAGCCGCCCTCTGCGCCAACAGAGAACGGCTTGCAATAGGATGGTTCACCCTTTTGGATAAACACAGCCCGAACAACTGTATTATATCCTTTTTGGGGTGGGCTTGTCAAAGTGCAACTTCAAGGAGGTTTATAGTATATGAAAATGCGTATTGTTTTTGCCGCATTAGGCAAAAAGCTTCCCGTAGTCTTACAGGGTGAAAGGGGGCTTTTGCATGGCTAAAAAGATGTATAGGCGGCCTGATGGTCTGTATGAAAAGAAATTAGTTATAAACGGCAAGCGGGTTGCGTTTCGGGCCAGAACGGAACGGGAAGTTATGCAGAAGATAGCGGCATACAAGGAACGTGACGAAATCGGCCCAATATTCAACGATATGGCTGCTGAATGGTGGGAATATAAAGAGCCCAGGCTTTCGCCTAACACCGCCCCTAATTATCGTTTGGCAATGCGTAGAGCTGCGGAACAGTTTGACCACGAACCAATGAAAGACCTAACCCCCGTTGCAATTAAGGCATACCTAGACCGCTTAGTCCGTCAAGGATATGCCAGAAGAACCGTAAACCAACATTTTGTAGTGCTGCGTGAAATATGTTCCTGGGCGTGTGAAAACCATAATATCATGCACAATCCGGCCGACTTGGTTAAGTTGCCGGACAAACTCCCACAAGCCCGGCGGAAGATGCCACAACCAAAGCAGATCGAACGAATTAAGAATATGTCCGATACAAAGGACGGTTTGTTTTTGAATTTTCTTATGTATACAGGTTTACGACTAGGTGAAGCGTTGGCCATACAGTGGGGAGATATAGACCCACAAGCGGAAATGCTCCATGTTAGGCGTTCGCTGTACTTTGCGGGTAAGAATCAGGGCGAATTAAAAGCCCCTAAAAGTGAATCGGGCAACCGTGATGTTATCTATCTAAAAAAGCTACAAGCCATTTTAGAGCCGCACAGAGGGCCGCAAAATGCTTTTGTGTTCGGTGGAGATAAACCATTGAGCAAACGGGCCTACTATTGCATATTAGAGCGATGCCGCCGGGATGGATTAGATATTACACCCCATCAGCTACGCCACGCTTTTGCTACACTGTGCTTTGAGGCAGGCATACCAGAAAAAACAGCACAAGGGCTATTAGGCCATGCACAAATTAGCACTACAATGGATATTTACGCAGAATTAAGAGACAAAAAGTTATTGGAAGCCGCACAGGCTTTGAACAAGATAGATTTATAAGCGTGTCACAGGAAAAGCACAGGGCATGGAATAAATGGCTTTGTTGAGCCGTTTTATAGGGATTCGAGTTCCTTACCGTCCACCAGTTACAAGACTGCATCACAGAAATGTGGTGCAGTCTTTCTTTGCGTAATCCAATAAAAAATTGCCTGTTTCAGGGGATTCATGGAATTTGCGTGATGGATATGCTATACTGAAAAGTAAAGCCATATTGGGATTTTCAAGCGATAGAAAGGATGCCAGCCAAACTCTCATGAACAAGCGTAACATCTCTCGATATTTTTCTGAAAATGGAATGTTTTCCCACCTGCCACTGAGCAAGGCGGTGGCCGCAATGGCCTGTGTGGTTGTCTTTTTGATTGCCACCGGTGTGGGCATTGCATTGACGGTGGTGAATGCGGCAAGCAGCTCCAGCCAGCCACCTTCCAGCACGGTTTTGGCGGCGGTAACACCTTCCCCCAGTCCCAGCCCTGCTCCCACTGCTACCCCTGAACCGGTTGCTCTTGGCATGGAAGTGACAGCGGTACAGCAGAGCATCGGCGTCACTGTCATGAATCAGGAACAGGATACCCCTGTGCTGGGTCAGTCCTTTGAGGTTGTGCTGGAATATACCCCGCCCAAAGGCTCGGAGGAAAAAGCGGGCAAGGAAACCTACACCATCGACCCGGAAACCGGCACCTTGCTGGTGCAGGATGCAGCGGTGGGTGACTACACCGTAAGCCTGGTGGAAGCAGAAGGCTATGTGATGCCCCAGCCTGTAACCGTCCAGGTGGAAGAGAAGGTGGAATACAAGGCGGACATCGAGGGCGTAAAAGACCAAATCATGCAGGCAGATGAAGTAAACGAAGCTGCCGAGGATATTGGTCACGCAGGTCACAGTGGCGCCGGAAGCGGAAGTGGTCGTGACCCCATGGAAAATTTGGCTACCCCCGAACCCACCGAAGCCCCCACCCCTGAACCTACCGCCACCCCCACACCTGCCCCCACGGCTGAGCTTACCCCTGCGGTGAACAGCTATGAATTTGACGGCTCTAAAACCGAGGAGCGCACTGCCACCGTGTACCAGGCCGTAACGAAAAGCGAGAACGGAAAGGATTACCTGTTGCTGGCGGATGGAAGCCGAAGCAATTATTATGTAACCAAAACCGCCACCGCCCCGGACGGAACCGTGTTTTTGGTAGAGGCGACCTTGGAGGAGCAGGTAGAGGCTACCACCCCGCCTGCATCCAGCACATCGGACAGCGCAAGCAGTGAATCCCAGACTGAATCGGAGTCCATCCAGATGCAGGCAGACAGCGCATCTGTGGCTGCTCGTACCTCCCAGGCAACCCTACTGTTCTATGATGAAGCCACCCAGCAGGGCATTGCCCAGCCCCAGTTCCAACTGACCGAAAAGCAGATTGTGCTGGAAACCTTGTATTCCGGCTGGTATCCCAGCGTGGAGGACAAGCAGGCTTACTACGACCCCGCCACCCACAAAAAGGTAACGGGTGAAGTGGTGATTGCCGGCATTCGTCACCAGTTTGATGAAAGCGGCAACTACATACAGGTGGTTGCAACCCCGGAACCCACCCCCCAGCCCACAGCTGAACCTACTCCCGAACCCACTGCTGAGCCTACTCCTGCTCCCACCCCTGCACCCAGTGTATGGACCAAGGGTATTGACGTGTCCAAGTATCAGGGTGTGATTGACTGGAACCAGGTAAAACAGTCCGGTATTGAGTTTGCCATCATCCGTGTGGGATACCGTGGTTATGGAAGCGGTGTACTGGTTGAGGACTCCATGTTCAAGCGAAACATCCAGGGCGCATCTGCCGCCGGATTGAAGATTGGCTTGTATTTTTACAGCCAGGCTGTAACCGAGGCGGAAGCAGTGGAGGAGGCCAGCATGGTGCTGAGCCTGATTCGTGGTTATAACATCCAGTACCCCATCTATTTTGATACCGAAAAGGTGGCAGGTGCCACCGGACGTGCTGACACCATCAGCCGTGCCCAGCGCACCGCCAACGCAGTGGCATTCTGTGAAACCATCCGCAATGCAGGATACCGCCCCGGTGTTTACAGCTATGCAGACTGGTTCTATAATCAGTTGAACATGGCCAACATTACAAAGTACAGCATCTGGATTGCACAGTACCGTGACCAGCTGAGCTTTAACTATGGTTACGATATCTGGCAGTACAGCAGCCGTGGACGTGTACCCGGCATTACCGGTGATACCGATATGAACGTGAGCAAGCTGGGATAATCTCCTGGCCCTTGCCCATCCAAAAATCCCCGTACCGTTTGGTACGGGGATTTTGTGTTACAAAGAAGATTGCGCTTTATGTAAAAGGGATAAGATATGTAAAATTGATGCACAGCTATACGAGATACTAAAAATTGCATTGTCAAGGCTGGGCCATTGGTGGTATAATAGCGGTACATATGTCAAGGAATCCCGGCTATCAGAAAACAGCAGGGGAGGAGAAAATTATCCCTCAGGGGAAAGGAGTCACGCTTATGGAGTGTTGCCGCATTGAGCAACTGTTTGATTTAAATCATACCTTGGCAGCGCCACTGCTGTCCAAAAAGGAATGGCCTTGGCAGGTGCTGGATGAACTGGGAGAGTTTATTCGACAGCTTGGCCCTACCCTGTCACAAGAGGAATACACCCAGGTTGCCCCTGAGGTATGGGTGGCTAAAACCGCTACCGTTGCCCCTTCCGCCAGTGTGCAAGGCCCTTGCATCATTGGACCCGAAGCTGAAGTCCGCCACTGCGCTTACATCCGTGGCAATGCACTGGTGGGCGCAAAAGCTGTGGTGGGAAACAGTGTGGAGCTGAAAAACTGCATCTTGTTTGATGCCGCGCAGGTGCCTCACTTTAACTATGTGGGAGACTCCATTCTGGGACACCGTGCTCACTTGGGCGCAGGTGCTGTCACCAGTAACCTGAAAAGCGACCGCTCTCTGGTTTGCATCCGTCACGAAGGAAAGATGCTGGAAACTGGGCGCAAAAAACTGGGCGCTTTGGTGGGAGATGGCGCAGAAGTAGGCTGTAACAGCGTACTGTGTCCCGGCAGTGTTTTGGGACGGGAAAGCCAGGTATACCCCACAAGCTGTGTGCGAGGGGTTGTACCTGCACACCACATTTACAAAGCGGCAGACAAGATTGTTGCCAAAGCATAAAAGGAGATAAAAAGATGGGAAGATTATTTGGAACAGACGGCGTGCGTGGCATTGCCGGTAAGGATATTACCTGTGAACTGGCAATGGCCATTGGACGTGCTGCTGCTGTGGTACTGGCCTATGGTCGCCGTCGCCGTCCTTTGGTGGTACTGGGTAAGGATACCCGTATCTCCAGCGATATGCTGGGCGCCGCACTGGCGGCTGGTCTGTGCTCTGTGGGTGCAGACGTGATTGACCTGGGTGTGGTACCCACCCCGGCGGTTGCCTACCTGGTGGGCCGTTATAAGGCGGATGCAGGCGTGATGATTTCCGCCAGCCACAATCCTTATGAGTTCAACGGCATTAAGATTTTCAATGGCGAGGGCTTCAAGCTGCCCGACGATTTGGAAGAGCAGATTGAGCGTCTGATTGCGGCAGATGAATTCACCTATGCCCAGAACGAGCAGCTGGGCCAGATTACCCACTGCACCACCGCAGGCCGGGATTACATCAACCACCTGAAAACCAGCATTCCCTATTCTCTGGAAGGTCTGCGCATTGCGGTGGACTGCGCCAATGGTTCTGCCAGCGCAACCGCAAAGACCCTGTTTGAGGAGCTGGGCGCAGAAGCAATTATCCTGAACGACAAGCCGGACGGCGTGAACATCAACGAGGGTTGTGGTTCCACCCATATGGAGCAGTTGCAGGCTTATGTGTGTGCAAACAACCTGGATGCAGGTGTGGCATTTGACGGCGACGCAGACCGTTGCTTGTTTGTGGACGACAAGGGCCGGGTTGTGGACGGTGACTTTATCATGGCTGTCTGCGGTTTGGATATGCAACAGCGTGGCAAACTGCGCCGCTCCACCATCGTGGGCACCGTGCTGACCAACCTGGGCTTTGTGCAGTTCTGCGAAAAGAACGGCATGAAGTTTGCCGCCACCAAGGTGGGCGACCGGTATGTTCTGGAAGAGATGGAGCTGGAAGGTTACACCCTGGGCGGTGAGCAGAGCGGCCATGTGATTTTCCGTGAATTTGCCACCACCGGTGACGGACAGCTGACTGCCATCCAGTTGCTGTGCCTGATGAAGCGCACCGGAAAGCCCCTGTCCGAGCTGACCCAGGTGATGCAGCGTCTGCCCCAGGTAATGGTGAACGTGAAGGTAAGCGCAGAGGGCAAGCTGGAGTTCTACAACAACGACGTAATTAAAAAGGCAATTCAGGACAAGAAGGAACTGCTGGGCGATACCGGACGTGTGCTGGTGCGTGTAAGCGGCACCGAGCCTTTGATTCGTGTTATGGTGGAAGGCGAGAGTCTGGAGCGGATTCAGCCCATTGCTGAGGAGCTGGCTGACCTGGTTCGCAAAGAGCTGGCTTAATAGCTTGTCTTGTAAAAGAAAAAGCAAGCAAGAGGCTACTTTGTAGTGTCCTGCTTGCTGAAATACAAAAAGCCACCCATCAACACGGGAGGCAAAATCAAATAAAAAGATGGTACAACCCGTTTTGGGCTGTACCATCTTTTTTATGCTGTTTTTGTGGGGGAAGTTCGGTTATTGCTCAGAAGAATCTTCCAGGGTGCGGATGCGGAACAGGAAGATGTACAGATGCAACAGCCATACAATTCCCAGCACAATCCGGCCCACAAGAACCTGATGCATCATCACAAAGCCGATTCCCATCAGCAGGGTAACGGTGAGCATTACCCGGATTTTGGTCTTTTTGGTCATAGCACCCTGCTCACGCAAGCTCTTGAAGTTGTTCTGGTATAGCTTGGTGGACAGAAACCAATCGTTCAGTCGGCTGGAACTTTTGGCAAAGAAGAAGCAGGTTGCCAGCAAAAAGGGGGTGGTGGGCAGGATGGGCAGTACCGTGCCGATTGCGCCCAGTGCTAAACAAAGGCAACCCAATGCAATGTAAAGGTATTTCATGCTGGTATATCCTCCCAAAATGCCGGGGAGCTAGCCCGGAAGATGAATTAGCTTAAACGTCCGTGTTCCACGCTGTGGGTTACATCCGCAATCTGCATGGTGGAAGCCCGGTGGCTGACCAGAACAACGGTTTTGTTCTCTCGTTGCTGGTGCAGGCTTTGCAAAATGACCGCCTCATTCAGGCTGTCCAGATTGCTGGTAGGCTCATCCAACAAGATAAGGGGTGCATCGTGCAGGAAAGCACGGGCAATGCCAAGACGCTGACGTTCACCGCCAGAAAGGGTGTCGCCCAGCTCGCCCACCGGGGTATCATAGCCTTTGGGAAGGCTCATGATGAAGTCATGCACCGAAGCCTTTTTGCAGGCTTCCACAACCTGCTCACGGGTGGCATCGGGACGGGCGATTTTCACGTTGGCCTCAATGCTGTCGTGGAACAGATAGGTTTCCTGGGTTACATAGCTTTGCATCTGGCGCAGACAGCTGGTGCGGATGTTGCGCACATCTGTGCCGGAGATTTCCACCTGGCCTTCGGTGGTGTCCCAGAATCGCATCAGTAATTTCAGCAGGGTGGATTTACCACTGCCACTGCGCCCGGTGATGCCAATGATTTGGTTTTTGGCAAAATCCAGATTGATGTTTTTCAAGATAGGCTGTTCGTCGTAGCGGAAAGAAACGTTGCGGCAGGTCGCACCCTCAAATTCCACGGTTTCGCCGGTGGTGTTCTCTGCCACAATGGGTTCTTCGTCCAGAACATCCAAAACCCGGTTGCCTGCGGCAAAGGTCTGTTGCAGGGTGCTGCCCAGGTTTGCCAGGGCAACCACAGGGCCAAAGGAGCTCATGAGGGCAATCAGGCTGATTAAAAGGCCGTCAAAACCGATGGCGCCAGACTGGTACAAGACACTGGCGGTTGCCAGCATAGCCATGGAAAAGATGAGAATCAGCGCACCAGTGGAGGCGGTGGCAGTGCCCAGGGCTTGCTTCATCCGCTTTTCCTTTTTCAGCAGGGCGGCGGTGTGGGTATCCATTTCGTCCATCCGCTGAGCGCCAGCGTTGTACTGAATCAATTCGCCCAGGCCACGCAGACTGTCCAGCACAAAGGCGCTGAGTGCGCCCGACTGGGTGCGATACTCCAGTCCTCGATTGCCACCGGTTTTTGCGGCGACCACAGGAACTACAACGCCGATGGTCAGGAAAGCAATGGCCGCCAAGACACCCAGTGCCCAGTGATAACTGCCGATGAACAGGCTCATAATCAGGCTCATGATGGCGGCAATGGCAATGGGAGAGATGGTGTGGGCGTAGAATACCTCCAGCAATTCAATGTCAGAGGTAGTTACGGAAATCAAATCGCCTTTATCCCGGCCCTCCAGCTTGGCGGGGGCCAGTCGGCGCAGAGCGGCAAAGACCTTATCTCGGATAAGAGCCAGCAGTTTAAAGGCGATAAAATGGTTGCAAGCCTGCTCGGCATAGCGAAGGATGCCACGGGCCACGGCAAACAGTCCCATGCACAGGAACAGAAAGCCAAGGCTGGGTGCAGGGCCTACGTTCAGGATGCGCACCATGGCATATCCTGCAAAAATGGTGATAAATTGAGCGGTTAAAAAACCAGCCACGCCCATGGCGATGGCGGCAATCATAAAGCCCAGAAGTGGCTTAACAAGGCCGATGAGACGGCCCATGACAGCAAGATCAGAGCGCTTTTTCATGGCAATCCTCCTGAGAGATGGGGTGGGTATAACGTTCCAGCGCCTGCTGAGAGTTCCACAGTGCCTGGTAGGTGGGGCAGTGAGCCAGCAGTTCCTGGTGAGTTCCCTTGCCCATCACATGACCCTGTTCCAGCGCATAGATGCAGTCTGCATCGGTTACGTTTGCAAGGCGGTGGGAAATAAGCAGAACGGCTTTGTGTCTTGCCAGCTGGTGCACCGATGCCATAATCTGGTTTTCGCTTTCCACATCGATGTTAGAGGTGGCTTCGTCAAAGATGTAAATGGGGCTGTCATGCAAAAGGGCACGAGCCAAGGCCAGACGCTGGCACTGTCCACCGGACAGGTTGGCGGCTTTTTCTGCAAGCTGGGTGTCCAGCCCCTGTTCTGCACGCAGGAAATCTGCCAGCTTTACCTGCTCCAGCACCTGCCAAAGCTGGTCGTCGGTGGCGTTGGGGGCGGCCATGCGCAGATTTTCCGCCACGCTTCCCTTAAACAGGCGGGCAGAGAAGCCCACGGTGGTGATATCTTGCATCAGACTGGAGGTGGAAATCTCAGAAAGCTGCTGCCCACCGATGGTGATATTGCCGGTATAGCCAGTCAGACGACCGCTCAGCAGGCCCGCAAGGGTGGATTTACCACAGCCGGATGCACCCACAAGGGCCACCAGACCAGTTTGGGGCAGTTCCATGTCCACCCCATGCAGGATGGTGCGGTTTTCGTCATAGGCGAAGGTTACATCCTTCATCTGGATGGGGCAATTCTCCAGCTGGATGGTGCCGGTTTTCGGTTCAGGTTCAGGCAAATCCAGCAGACGGAAGATTTTTTCGGTGGCGGCCATGCCGTTCATTGCAATGTGGAAGAAGGAGCCAAGAAGCCGCATGGGCAAAAAGAAATCCGCAGAAAGCATCACAATGGCAAAGCAACCAAACAGGTCAATCTGTCCAGCCGCAAACTGCCGTGCGGCGACCACCATACCAAGGGCGGCACCGCCGTATGCAACCAAGTCCATGATGGTGATGGAGTTCAGCTGCATGGTAAGCACCTTCATGGTGATACGGCGGAAATGCTCGGCTTCCTCGTTCATCTGCTGGTGCTTGTGGGCATCGCTTTGGTAGATTTTCAAGGTAGTAAGTCCCTGGAGATTTTCCAAGAAGTTATCGCCCAGTGCGGTGTACTGTCCCCAGTAACGGCTGAGCAGTTTCTTTGCAAAGGTCTGCACTGCCGCAATGGAAATGGGAATCAGGGGAACGCAAATCAGCAAGACCACAGCGGCGGACAGGCTGATGGGAGCCAATACCACAAACAAAGTGAGAGGGGCCAGCATGCTGTAGAAAAACTGGGGCAGGTAGGAGCCAAAATAGGTTTCCAGCTGTTCCACACCTTCCACTGTCACCTGCACTACCTCGGAGGTGGCAACCTGGCTGGAATAGCTGGGGCCAAGGCGGAGCAGTTTGTCAAAAATGGTGCGCCGCAGTACCTGCTTTACACTGTGGGAGGCCTGATAACTGCACTTGGTTGCCATTTTGGCGCAGAAAAAGCGCACCCCGATCATGGCGGCGGCTATCGCCAGCACCAAGGGCAGGGAAGCGACTCTTCCCTCAGCCAGGGCCGCAAGATAGGCCGCAACGGTCAAAATCAGCAGAATATTTGCCACTAAAGCAACCCACTGAAAAGCCACATTGCGGGCAATTTGTTTTTTGGAATCGCTGACCATGCCGATCAGCCGTTTGTTAATCATCAAGGGGCATTTCCTCCTTTTGGTATACAGTTAGTTATTACTAACATGCATCTTTATTTCTACCATATAAATAGGAGTTGTGTCAAGGAAGAACCGTGCCGATTTGGGCCGATTTACCCGGTTTTTGGGCAAAAAGAAACAGCCCTCTCTGTGCCGTGAGCAAGAGAAAGCTGTTTTGTCTTAACGATGATGTTTTGTCAGAGTGAAGCCTCGACCGTGCACCTGGTTCACACCACTGATTACAATAAAGGCATGGGGGTCAACCTGTTCCACAAGCTGGTGGAGCTTTGCCAGCTCCCGGTGGCTGACAACCGTGAGAATTACATCGGTTTCAGTTTGGGTAAATCCAGTCTGAGCATGGAGCAGGGTGCAACCCCGGTCCAAAACTTGTAGGATAAGGGTGCGGATTTGCTGGCTGTGTTCGCTGATGATTTTAACCTCCACACGGGATTTGCCGAACAGAACCACCTGGTCCAGAACGGTGGTGTAGGTAAGAACAAGGAGGATACCAAACAGAATCTGCTCCTTGTCTGCAAAAAGCATCTGGCCAATCAGGATGAAAAAGTCCAGAATGTACATGCCCACAGAAACCGGAAGTCCGGTGAACCGGTTGGCGATAATGGGGGGGATGTCCATGCCACCGCTGGAAGCGCCAGCGGCAATCACAAGCCCGATGCCCACACCCACCATAAGACCAGCGCAGATGGTAGCCAGCATGGGGTCGCGGGTCATGGAGTCGATGCCGGGCACTCGACCAAACAGATCCAAGAATAGGGGATAGCAAAAGGTGGACACCGCCGTGTTAAAGGCAAACCACCGTCCCATAATGACAGCACCGAGACAGAACATCACAATGTTGGAAATCCAGACGAAGGTGGAAACAGGTAGCCCTAAAAAATGATTGGCAACCCGGGCAAGGCCAGTGGTGCCACCGCTCATCAGCTCGCAGGGGAGAATGAACATGACCACCGCAAGGGAGTAAATGGCATTGCCGGCAAGCACCATGACAAGATTTTTCAGCCGCTGGGCATTGAGCAAATGGGACATGAGTCACGCACCTTTCGTGTTTGTTGAAGCCTTTGTGTTCAGGCAGGGAATAAAAATATCCCAATAGGAAAAAGTATACACAAAATTCCCCCTGTAACGCAAGCAAGCCCAGCAGTTTTGGAGAAATCACTATAAAAAATTTGAATAATGAGATAAAATTTTGTGAAGTCATGAAAAAGAAAACCGCAACCTCTCTGTCAGGTGGAACAAAGAGGTTGCGGCGGGGAAAACAAGTGGTTTCCAGCAATGGAATCATTCGCTGGTGTGGCGCAGGTAAAATTCCTTGATTTTTTCAAAACTGATGGGGTGCAGTCGGTGCTCCAGATGGCAGGCGTCCTCCTTGGCGATGTCCTCTGGTACACCAAGAGAAACTAAAACTTTGGTAATCAGGGTGTGCCGTTCGTAGACGCTTTCCGCAATCTGCCGACCGGAATCGGTAAGGGTAATGCGTCCTGCATCATCCACCGCAACATAGCCGCTTTCCCGCAGTTTTTTCATGGCGTTGGATACACTGGGCTTGGAAAAGTCCATTTCATGGGCAATGTCAATGGAACGCACATTGCCGTTGCGTTTCAGCAAGACAAGGATGGTTTCCAGGTAATCCTCCGCAGATTCCATAATCTTCATGGGCAACAGCCGCTCCTTTCCTGTGAGAGTACCGCTGGGGTCTCCTGTATGGTTATCCTACCATAAAATAACCACCTTTGCAAATGCCTGTGAAGCGGAAGTCAGCGCAGGATGGCGCTTTGATTTACCACAGAACTGCTGTACAAAAACAGTACATCCTGATTGGTAAAGGTAATGTATTGTTCCAAAAGTTGGGGCACCATGTACCGCAAATCAATCAGGGTTATAGTTTTGTAGGTTTGGCACAAAAGGGGCGCAAGACTGCTGGAAAAGGAATCCCGGAAGATAACCAGCTCTCGCTGGGTGGTTGCCTCTGGATTTTCCAGTGTGACAAAGGGGGTGGTGCCGGAGACAAACAGGTCATAAGGGTTTTTGCCGTCCAGTTTGCTCAGGTCATACACCGGCTGAGGGTCATCCATCAAAGCATGGTGGGCCTGGCTGGTGTCGGTGTAGGAGCTGGTGAGATAAATAAGGTTTTCGGTGTCGGGCGGGATGGATACAAACCAGCTGAAATTGCCCCGAAAATCCTCCACCGTATGGGCATCCCAGTCCTGTATGCTGGCGGAAAAATCCATGGCCTGGCCCAAGGTATCCAGCACCGGCTGGAGACTTTCCTGCCGCCAGTGGGGGTCGGTTTTATAATAAGAGGAAAGACTCAGGCTCTCTTCCAGCGAGATAAAGGTTGCATCCCCTGGCATCTCCTCTTTTGCTTGCTTGAGCATAGCGGTATAATCCAGCACCGGCCAGCCCACCTGAGGAAGATAGTGGGACTTGTCGGGGACAATGCCCCAATATACCTTGTTTTCTGGAGTTAGATAAGTGTTTTTAAGCTGGGTCATCTTTCGGGCAAACAGGCTTACCTGTTCCGGGTCGTATTCCCCAGAATACTGTACCCAGTAGCCATCCTGAAGGTACATTCCGTTTTCATCGGGGGTCAGCTTGTTTTTGTCGTGGATAAAAAACAAGCTGGCGGTAGTTAAAGCCGCCAGCCCAAGGATGAAACCAGCCCAAAAACGCTTACTCCGCAGGAGCAACCGGCAGGTCATCCATTGCATCCTCACTGGGCATTTCACCCATGTTTTCTTTGTTTTCCACGACAGTTACCTTGTCAGCGCCCATCTGAGCGGTGAAGCTGTTCAGCATAGGCTCAGCGTAATCGTTGGCGCTCATCACCAGCAGAACCACGTCGTCGGCATAGGCCACGATGGTGCGTTCTGCGGTTACGCAAATCCACTTGGCGGGGTTTGCCTTCTCTGCCACATTCTGTGCCAGGGTTGCGGCTTCCTCTGCGCTGTTGGCACGCAGCAGAACCACGGAATGAGCCTGAGAGGTAACAGCGGCGTCGGCGCTGATGCCTACAGCGAAGGAATCAAAGGAAACGCCGGTCATGCTCTCGGCAGTTTCCTTGGTGATAGCGGTATAGGGGCTTGCACCCTCAGCGGCGGGCATGGGCTGCATCATCATGGGAAGCTCCACGTCCTCCAGCATCTTGTCCATGATGGCTTCCAGCTGGGCGTCTACCACAGCGGCAGAGCTGGAGTCGGAAGCGGAGGTGGACTCACTGGTAGCAACACTGCTTGCGGTGCTGCTGGAAGTCATGGAAGAGCTGGTGTCGTTGCTGCTGCAACCAGCCAGAACGGAAACGGCCAACAGAGCGGCCAGCGCAATGGAAAGTTTTTTCATAGTAATAACTCCTTTTGTCTTTTCCAACCAAACTGCGGTGTTTAGTGCTAGTATGCCAATTTGGTGGGACAAATATCCCCATTGATTAAGGATAGCTTGTCATAGCCAATACGAATCAAACTGTCAGATTATTGCGGGCAAATCAAAAAAATTGAAAAAATAAATTGATTTGGTTCGTTGAATGGGAAGATGGTATAATGAAATGCAAGCATAAGCAAACCACAGAAACGAGGAATGTTTGGATGGAAAAGCTGTCCCTCTGCGTGCCCACACCGGAGCAGATTCGGGCTTATCTTTCCGCGGATTGGTGGAACTGGCCCCAGCTGGAAGAAACGACCCGCCGGGCGGTGGATGCCCTGTGTAAGCGTGTAGTACCCCGAGGTGGATACCGGCGGCTGGAACACCAGCAGTTGCAGCCCCTCTGCGTCGGCAAAGACATCCAGCGGCATTTACAGCACTGTGACCAGGGGGTATTGCTGTGGGCGACCCTGGGGGCAGAGGTGGATTTTCTGATTCGAAAGGCGGCAGTGCTGGACACGGTTTACTCCATTGTGCTGGATGCCACCGCCTGCGCTATGGCCGAACTGCTGATAGAGCAGGTGCAGGATGGACAAAAAGAATATTATCAAAAACAGGGGCGGTTTATAACCGGGCGATTTTCTCCCGGATATGGGGACTGGCCGCTGGAGATACATCGGTATTTTGCGCCGTTTATGGGGCGAGATGGCATCACGGTGACAGCACAATACCTGCTTTTGCCCACAAAGAGCATTACTGCTCTGTGCGGGGTATCGGACAGGCCAGTGACAGGATACCTGGCAGGCTGTGATACCTGCGCATTGCGGCAGGATTGCAACAAACGGAAGGAGGGTGTGCCCTGTGGTGCAAACAAGTAAGAAAATTTCTTTCGAATCCTGTATTTTAATGGATGGAGCCATGGGCACTATGCTCCAAAGCCGGGGGCTACCGCCGGGGGAATGCCCGGAGGTGTGGAACATCACCCAGCCCCAGCAGGTGGAGAGGGTTCACCGGGAGTATCTGGATGCAGGCAGTGAGATTATCTGCACCAATACCTTTGGGGCCAATGCCCTGAAACTGGAACGTACTGGCTATTCCGTCCGGGAAATTGTACAAGCCGGGGTGGAATGCGCAAAAGCCGCAAGAAAGGACACCACCGCCCGGATTTTTTTGGATGTTGGCCCCTTGGGACAACTGGTGGAGCCGGTGGGAAGCCTTTCCATGCAGGAAGCCATGGAGTTGTTCCGGGAGGTGATGGCGGCAGGTGTAGAGGCCGGGGTGGACGGCATTTATCTTGAAACCATGTCCGACCTGGGAGAATTAAAAGCGGCAGTGCTGGCGGCAAAAGAACAGGGGAATCTGCCCATTTTTGCTTCCATGAGTTTCGAATCGTCCGGCAGAACCTTTTTGGGCTGTCCGGTGGAAAGCTTTGGTGTTACAGCCCAGGCCCTGGGGGTAACGGCTTTGGGGGTGAACTGCTCCCTTGCGCCGGGACAACTGGTGTCCTTGGTGGAACGTCTTGCCAAGGTGACAAACCTGCCTTTGCTGGTCAAAGCCAATGCAGGATTACCCGACCCCATCAGCGGCAGGTTTTCTCTTTCTGCAACGGAATACGTCCAGCAGATGGAGGGGTTTTTGCCGCTGGGTCTTGCCGCAGTGGGTGGATGCTGTGGCACCACCCCGGAAACCATCCGGCAACTGGCGAATCTGGCAAAACAGATGAAGCCTTATTTTGGAGGGCAATTAAAGGAACGATATGTGTGTTCGGGTCTGCGAACGGTGGAAGTGCGTCCCGCAACGGTGGTGGGGGAGCGCCTTAACCCCACGGGAAAAAGCTGGATGAAGCAGGCGCTGGAAACCGGAGATTTTTCCTCCCTGATGCAGCAAGCCTTGCGTCAGGAAGAGGATGGGGCAGAGATTCTGGATTTGAACGTGGGCTTGCCCGGTGTGGACGAGGTGGATTGCATGCGCCGGGCGGTGCTTGCCATCCAAAGTGTTTGCGAACTGCCGTTACAGCTGGACAGCGCCCGGCCAGAGGTGCTGGAAGCGGGGTTGCAGGTGTATGTGGGCAAGCCCATTGTGAATTCGGTGAATGCTTCCAAGGAAGCGCTGGAACGGAGTTTGCCCCTTTGCAAGCGGTATGGTGCGGCGGTGATTGGTCTGACCATGGACGAGTCCGGCCTGCCCCAAACCAGCCAGCAGAGGGTGGAACTGGCAAAGAGAATTTTAAACGAAGCAGAAAAGCATGGAATCCCCAAAGAGGACGTATACATTGATTGCCTTGCCCTTACTGCCAGTGCCCAGCCGGAGCAGGTGGAGGAAACCTTGGCGGCGGTGCAAACCCTGACCCGGGAATACGGAGTGGCCATAATTTTGGGTATCTCTAACATTTCCTTTGGTCTGCCCAATCGTGGGGCGATGAACGCAACCTTTCTGTCCATGGCCTTGTCCCGTGGTCTAACACTGGCCATTGCAAACCCGGGGGATGGGCGGATTATGGAAACAGTTACCGCTTTCCGGGTTTTAAGCGGGCAGGACCGGGGCGCAAAGGCGTACATTGTGGCTCACACTGGGACAAAATCACCTCCACAACCTGCCGCAAGCTACACGGTGGAGCAAGCCATCCAGCAGGGATTGGAAGAGCAGGCAAGCCGGGCCGCAAGACAGGCGCTGGACTCTCTGTCTCCCCAGCAACTTCTGGATACCCAGATGATGCCCGCCTTGGAGCAGGTGGGGGAGCGATTTGAAAAGGGCCAGCTGTTTTTGCCCCAACTTTTGCAGGCGGCAACGGCGGCACAAGCGGTTTTTGCGGTGGTAAAAGAGGCCATGCTCCGGGATAAAAAGCAGGTATCCGTGTACAAAGGGGTGACAGTGCTTGCCACCGTGCAGGGGGATGTGCATGATATTGGAAAGAATATTGTGAAGGTGGTACTGGAAAACTACGGGTATCAGGTGATTGACTTGGGACGGGATGTGCCACCGGAGCGGATTTTGCAAGCCGCCAAGCAGAACCATGCAGACTTTGTGGGGCTTAGTGCCCTGATGACCACCACCCTGCCCGCCATGGAGCAGACGGTGAAGCTGTTGCACAAGGAACTTCCCGGCCTTCCGGTGATTGTGGGCGGTGCGGTAGTCAGTCAGCAATATGCAGATGCCATTGGTGCAGACTTTTATGCAAAAGATGCCAAGGAAGTGGCGGATGTGGCAAAAAAAGCCATGATATGTCGTAAAAATGCACGAAATGTACAGAAAAATGATAAAAAAGTGAATGAATTGCTTGACTTACACAGCATTTAGGGGCATTATATAAAAAGCCCCTATATAAATAGGTAGCGAAAAAGGAACTCTCGTGGCAATCAGTATTATCTGCCCGGCGGATTCCTTCCAATGATTTTGTAGTACAAAGGTGAGAAGAGAATGAAACTGTTGTCCATTGCGGTGCCTTGTTTTAACTCTCAGGAATACATGAGACACTGCGTCGATACTCTCCTGTCCGGCGGGGACGAGGTGGAAATTTTAATCGTCAATGACGGTTCAAAAGATGATACAGCGGTGATTGCAGATGAGTATGCCGCAAACTATCCGGGGATTGTACGAGCCATCCATCAGGAAAATGCAGGCCATGGCGGTGCGGTTATGGCAGGCTTGCAGAATGCCACCGGCCTTTATTTTAAGGTAGTGGACAGCGACGACTGGGTGGATGAAGAAGCGCTTGGCAAGATTTTGTACACCCTGCGCAAGTTTGTAACCGAGCAGACCATGGTGGATTTGCTGGTAAGCAACTTTGTATACGATAAGGTGGGTGTTCGCCACAAAAAGGTGATTCGATACGGAAATGCCCTGCCGGAAAATAAGATTCTTGGCTGGGACGATGTGGGCCGACTGCGCAAAGGTCAGTACCTGCTGATGCACTCGGTGATTTATAAGACCCAGCTGTTGCGGGAAAGCGGTATGGACCTGCCCCGTCACACCTTCTATGTGGATAACCTGTTTGTGTATGTGCCCATGCGGTGTGTCGAAACCATGTATTATCTCAACGTGGATTTGTACCACTATTTCATCGGTCGAAACGACCAGTCGGTGAACGAAAGCGTGATGATTCGCCGCATTGACCAGCAGATTAAGGTGAACAAGCTGATGCAGCAGCAGGTGGATTTGAAGAGCATCAAAAACAAGCGCCTGCAACAGTATCTGTACAACTATTTTGAGATTATCACCGTGGTTTCCTCCATCTTGATGATTCGCAGTGGAACCCAGGAAAATCTGGAAAAGAAAACCGAGCTGTGGAACTATCTGAAAGAACAGGATGCTTGGCTGTACTACCGTCTGCGCCGTGGCCTGATGGGTCAGCTGATGAACGCGGACAGTGCCCCCGGACGGGCTTTGGCCATTGCCTGCTATAAAATCAGCCAAAAGCTGTTTGGTTTCAACTGATTGACTCCATAGTTGTTTAAAACAAAACCTCCAGTCCCAAATTTTGGGATTGGAGGTTTTTTGCATATCGGCTGGAATTAGGGGTTAATGGAGCTGCTGGCGAAGTTTTTCTACGGCGGCTTTTTCAATCCGGCTGATGTAACTGCGGCTGATGCCTAAAAGCTGTGCCACCTGATTTTGGGTTAAAGGTGGCTGACCGCCAAGGCCATATCGCAATAGCACAACCTGCCGCTGGCGGCCTTCCAGCTGAAAGACAAGCTGGCGTAAGCGTTCTTGCTCCTCCAGATGTTCCAAGGATTCATCCAGTACAAAGCTGTCCGGAACCACGTCCAAAACCGTGAGACAGCCCCCCTCGCGGCCAGTCTCAATGGGCTCCTGCATGGAAAGGGTGGACGGCTCTTTTTTCTGCCGCCGAAAGCTCATGAGGATTTCATTCGCTATCCTCACTCAACGGAACTTCTGGTGCGTCAAACGGGGGTAAATCGGCCTCTCCGTCGCCTGCAAAGAGGTAAACCCAGGCATTTTCGCCGTCCCAGACCACTTTTTTCACAATTGCCCGCAGCAGACGCCGTTTTTCCTCTACGGTGCAGTCATCCACATTTGCGGCAAAGGATTCGATCATCTGGCGGCTGAACGCGAACTCCTGATCCGCAAACCGCTGGTGTTCCGTCAGGGTTTCCAGTTCGGCAAGGCGGTTTTTCATGTCCTCGCCGGTCTGGTGCAGCTCCTGAATCTGCTCCATGATATACGATTCGGCAGAGGTTCCGGCGCTCTTGGTCAGGGAGCTGACCAGCGCCTTGATGCTGCTCTCGCTTTCAGCCAGCTTTTCTTTCAGGGTCAGCAGCTCTGCGTCGTATCCCTCCCGATTGCCGCTGATGACCTTCTTCGTCTGAGCCAGGAAGTCGGCAAAGAAGCTCCGGTCTTCAGACAGTTTTTTGATTTCGGAGATCACCTTTGCGTCCAGTGTGTTGCCGTTGGCATTTTTCATCTGGCAGCGGGAGCTCTGGCTCCGCTCTTTCGTGGAGCACATATAGGTGTAGATCAGCTCGCCGTTCGCCGCATGGCGGTTGGTCAGCTTGGGGCGCATATAGTCGCCGCAGTCACCGCAGACCAGGAGCCCGGACAGCAGTGCTACGTTGCTGCGGGGCCTGCGGTAGCTCTTGGACTTGTTGACCTCCAGCATGGACTGCACCTGGATCCACTGCTGGCCGGGAATCACGCCGGGGTGCTTGCCCACTGACACGATCCATTCCTCCATGGGGCGGATTTGGTGCGCCTTGCCGGGGCGCTGCAGGGTGCGGTTGTATGCCATGATACCGTGCTTGCCGTCAAAATCGGATTTTTCCGCAAACAGGTCAACGTGGTTTTCCGTTAAATATCCATAGGCTGCCTCATCGGCGATCATATAGACCGGGTTGGTCAGAATGCCTTTGATGGCAAACCGGGTGAAGTTCTTGCCCCGCTTGGTGGTGTACCGTTTCTCCAGAAGAAAAGCATCTACTTTGGTGAGGGAGCCGGTTTCCAGAAACTTTTCAAAAATCAGCTGGACAAGGCTGATCTCCTCCGGGATGATCTTCAGCTTGCAGGCTTTTCTCACCTTACCGTCCACGGTCACGTTGGATATGCTTTCGGATTCATAGCCGGTGGGCGTGGTGCCGCCCAGCCAGCGCCCGGTCTTGGACAGCTCGTGCATATTATCCCGGATGCGCTCGGCAATCGTTTCTCTTTCAAGCTGGGAGAACACGGAGGCAATATACATCATGGCCCGTCCCATGGGGGAGGAGGTGTCGAACTGCTCCCGGATGGAAATGAAGTCAATGTGCCGGTCGCCCAGGTCTTCGATGAGCTTTGCAAAGTCGCCGATGTTGCGGCTGATGCGGTCCAGCCGGTATACCGCAATGGCGGCAAACTTTGTTTTCTGGGAGTCCTTCATCATTTTCTTGAACTGAGGCCGCTCCAGATTCCCGCCGGAAAAGCCCTCGTCTTCATAGACCAGCGCTGCGTCCGCCTCTTCCTGACTAAAATGGACAGCAATGTACTGGCGGCACAGCTCGATCTGATTTTCGATGCTCTCGCCCTTGCCGGTAAACTTGGACTTACGGGAGTAGATGACAAATTGTCTGGTTTCCTTTTTCATAAGCGCACCTCACGCGTATATGATATGTTGATAGATATATCATATCATAAAGGAATCCATTTGAAAAGGAGTAAGGAAACAGAATCACAGATTTTTTGCTTCAAAAGCAGGCCGTGGCTTTCTGTCAGATTTTGTGGCGATTTCCGCGTGTTTTGTCCAGTAAGAACGGTGATAAAATGGAGTGATGTATGATTTCACGTCCGGCGCATGCAAGGCAATACAGGAAAGAAAAGCGGCTGTTTTGAACCTTTTTCATTGCTGAACGAATGCTGCCGCCCAAGCTTCTCAGCCCGGGCGGCGGTTGCACTACGTTCTTACGATTTTTCGCAGATATTCTTCCACGTTCTGATATTGGATGCCCTCAATCACTCTGTTTTCGCCGCGATAGAGAACCGTTTTCCCGGTGATGGGACCGTAACGGTGCTCAGCCTGAGCGCACTTTTCTTCGTCGATCAGATGCCGATACTGCTGAGGCACAATTTCTGCGCTGTGCTTGATCTCAAAGATCTGACAGGAACCGGCGACAGGGTCAAACACCACCATGTCGAACTCACCCACGGGAAATTGCAGGACAAATACCTGCTTTTTGGGGTTCGCCAGCTTGGTTTCCAGCAGGACAATGTCTTCCAGCATCCGGCCTCTGATCTCGGACAGAATGCGTTCCTGAACAGCGGTACGCTCCGGCAGAGACAGAGCGCTGAATGTCTCATCCAGCAGCAGGCTGCGGATCAGCGCATCGGCCTGTGCATAGCGCAGGCCGGGTTGGGCGATTACCGTCCGGCTGGACTTTGTGCTTACATCCGGCAGATGCAGCACATCAATCTCCTGTGTCAAATCCAACAAGTCCAGATATTCTTTGATCTCTGCCGCATGAATATCCTCCAGCTTCACCGTCTGCTCTGCTTTGTTGCGGATTTCCAGCAATTCCCGCAGGCTCTCTGTAACAGCCGCAAGGTCGATGCGGTCAAGGATGTCCGTTGGGTTTTGGCGGTCCCGGCGCAGATTGCTGGCTGAAATGCCCAGATCATGGGACTTAAAGTCCTGCGTCAGCACCTCCAGTGTGAAGCGGTGGTTGATATCTTCCACCACACGATTGATGGCGCTGGTCAGCTCATTCCTGTCATACAAATCCCGTAAGTGCCGGAAATGCCCCTCGTACTGGTAGCAGCGCAGAGAATGCTGGATGTTGCGGGCAATGGCCGTGTCCACATACTCATCGGCGCTTTTTTTGCTGGCAAACGTAGAGGTTTCGTTATAGTGAACACCGCCGAGGCTCATGGTGCCGCCGAAGCGGATGTATTCATCAATGCCGTGGATACCAAGAACAGACTCAAACTCGCGGTAAGGGATGAATGTCGTGTGCAGCAGAATACAGCGGTCGTAGAGCTGCTCATCCTCCGTGAACAGGAAGCCCAGCGAATCCGTGCCGGACAGCACGATTTTCATTCCGCAGGCGGCAAACACATCGGAGAACAGCGCCGCGCCCTCAATAAAGTCCTCCATCAGTGTTACTTCGTCGAGAAACACATAGCGGAAGCCCTGTTCCTCCAACGCCTTGAGATCGCGGTTCACATCAGCCAGTGTGTCTCTTGCTGTGATTTGAATGAAAGCTGCTTTCGAAAGCTCTGCGTCGCTCATCTCTACGAAGATCTGACGGATCATGGTTGTTTTTCCCGTCCGGCGCAAACCATAGAGAATGAACACTTTATCATGCTGCTCTCCGTAAATATAGTCATGCAGCTGCCGGAAGCATTCGCGCTTGCGATATTTGCGTACAGAGGCAGAAAAGGTACGCAGTGCCTCGCCAGTGCGGATATTCGTTGCAAAGGTATGTGCAGAGACGGCAGATACGGATTTCTTGGACAGCTGCTTCTGCAGCACCTTCAGTTCTTTTTCCAGTGCTTTTCGTCGCTCAACCTGTTTCTGGAAAGAATCCACCTCTTCTGCAGGAATATACTTCTCCCGGCGCTTCTTGTCCTCTGTCCAGCGGTGATAGAAATACACATTGCCGTTGATCGCCTTCTTTGTGACAGACCCAGCAGGCAGCTCTGCAATCTGCTGCTCTAGCTCTGCTACATGGGCTTGGATTTCGGATAATTCCATAGCGCACCTCCTGTGAGATACTATTCCACATAAATTATACCCTATTATACCCTCGAAATCAAGGGTATAATAGGGTATAATTCAATCACTATATGTCGCAGACAAAACCATAATAGAACCCGCACCGAGGTTACCATTCGAATGACTATCTCACCTATAAAATGTTCTTCCTCCAAATTTAATTCTATATTTCCCATAGCAAAATGTAACTGGCGTTTCAACTACCTTCACATTGAATGGATTCGTCTTTACTATTAATTCGTAAAGATTAGAAATTGTTAACATGTCCTTTTGACTCAAATAACTTGCCGCATGAATAATTTGATACCATTGACTCCACGCGCACCCATATGGATAAGGCTTATTCCCAGAATAATTTCCCCTTCGGCGGCCAAGCACAAATATGCTGACTTTTTCCTTGTTGAAGTATTTTACTTTAATGCCAAGTCTACTTGCAATTTCTTCATTTGTGCTATCTCTCAACCATTTCTCGATTGTTTGCAGCCATTTTTCGGTGGCCAAATTGTAATTACTTCGCTTGCTCTTTAGTGCAAATGGCGAGTAGTCAGCTGGATCTTGCCATTTAAGTTGAAAGAGCGCAATTTCCCCTGTTGCCTTGTCAATCACAACCGCATCGATATCTGTTAACGTTCTGTTTTTTTCTTTTATAATAACAGGATGTTGTACACAATCAAACCTTGGATCATCGAATAATGCGTACAGTTGGACTCTGAAAGTAGCCTCGCGCTGATTTGCATTTTTGTCCCATGCTTCCGGAAAAGATTTTCTCAAATTGTACAGGACAAAGTCAAACGGTTCATCCAGCAATCCTTTAATAGTTCTGAGGTACTGATGCTCTGATATCTGGACGAATGGGGCGCTTCGAGCATTTCCATTGGCATAGTACTCTATGGTGTCAGGGCGCAGAGAAGCCATCTGAAGAATGCTCAATGCGGCCTCATCTGAAATATTGCAGTTTTTACCAATTAGTCGAGTCAGATCTTGCTTGAGGAAAAACACGTTTAGCAAATCTTCGATCACCAATCCTGCGTTCTCTTGCATAAGTAGATGCGCACAATAGACATGCTTAATTGCGTACCCAGCGAAGTCTACAACAGATTGTACAATATCGCCATAATGATTCAAACCAAACTTACAGTCAGGAGGAAACATATCCCATGCTACAGATTGCTGCGCATCTAACAAGGCGTGCTTATTGAAAAACATCTCCGTTTCAAGATCATTTGAGTATCCCAAAAAGTGCTCATTCCAAACAAAGATACCAGTCTTGAGCTTTTCCAGTATTCCCGGCAACAGTTCGTCTAATTTTTGATATTCATCTGCTTGAAATTGCGCAACCATTGACGCATACCAATCGCAGTATTCGTCTTCAATCAGTTCATTCCAGTGAAATCTCTCCGTAAAACTAACACTGATGTAATTCAAAAAGGTTCTGCACGAGTAAAATCCAGCAGCCGAATTATCAATCAAGCTCTGCATCCATCCAATTATTCCGCATGAATATATTAATTTTGCGTAGCGTTCTATTTGCTCGCGCTTCAACGGCTTATGTACTATTCCAGGTAATTTGCAAAAGTCTGTATCATAGAACTGTCTGATGAATACAGGATAGCTGTACTCAACAATCCTATCATAAAAACTCTTCTTGCTATTTTGCGATAATTGCTCAATAAAGTATCGATCATAAATTGCAATTGCACTCACGAAAAACAGTTGTTTTTCGTAAATATTCCAAAAATCACATAGCTCATTTAAGTTCGTTTTCGCCTGGTTTTTTATCCTTTGGAATACTTTTAGTGCTGGCGCATCTTTTCTCATAAAGCTTCCACCTCCAAAAGAGGAGACCACCCCAGCATGCCCCAATATTTCTATGCATACTGGGGCCATTTTTTAGTGAATATCAAATTCCTTGCAAAGAATATTGACCAAAAACTGAGCTGTTTCTTTATCCAGCTGAATGCTCTGGCTTATCTTCTCGGGGTTTTCACGCTCGATGCGGCCATATGTATCAAGCTGAACATATTTTTTACCATCCATTTCAAATACCGTATAAGTAGTGTGAACTTTATCATGAATGGTGTTGCGATATTTTTCAATTTTCTTGATGCTATCAAGGCTGATTTGTGCCATTGTCAAAATCCTCCCGTGTAATCTCCGATAATAAGCGCTCCAATCGAAGCTCTCTGTTCTTTTTCTTCAGCTCGCATTCCCAGACAGTGATGATATGCCAGCCCTTTTTCTGCAATTCAGCAGCGTTGAGCCTGTCCCTCTCGATATTTCGCTGGATCTTAGGGATCCAATAATCCTGATTTGATGAAGGCCAAACAAATCTTGGACAGTCATGCTTATGCCAGAAGCATCCATTCACAAAAATGACCGTTTTATATTTAGGAAGAACTATATCCGGACAACCCGGCAGTTTCTTCACATTCTTACGATATCGAAACCCTTTTGAGAAAAGATATTTTCGCACAATTTCTTCGGGCATCGAATTTGTGCTACGAATGCGGGACATATTCATACTTCGGACTTCTTTGCTATGGTTATCCGCCACGCTGTTCACCTTCCGGCAAATTGTCTTTCAAAATTTTAGCCAGCTTTTTTGCAATAGACTTAGCCATAATCGGTGGTACAGCATTGCCTACTTGCTGGTACTGTTTATCCTTTGAACCGCAGAACACAAAACTATCAGGGAAAGTCTGAAGTCTGGCAGCTTCTCGAACACTGATCGCACGGTCCAGAGTTGGGTGAATCCACATGGATTTTCTCACATTAACAACCGTACCGCTTGGTTCGTCATAGTTCAATCTCAGATAGATTGTATTCTGCGTACGTGCCGCATCCGTATAGGTGTTCATTTTAAGTGATTCATCCAGCGCATGGAAGTTTTGCCCTTGCTTCAGCGCGCGGAATCTTTCCATGGCAATATCTGTCGTTTTCGTGACAATATGATTCCGAAGAACTTCAGCATTACGCAGAGCAGAGGCTAATTCGTTCAGGTTTTCCTTACGCTCAATGCGGATACCATTTTTATCATCTTCGAGGTCAAATACTGGCGTAACATCTTCCAGATCACTGATAGCGTCGCGTACTGTTCGATATTCATCTGCATCGAATCGGCCTTTAGGCAGAGCTACTTTGGGGGAGATACTGCGTTTAATGCCAATTACAACAAAGCGCATCCGTTTCTGAGGTGCACCATAATCTGCCGCACAAAGAACACCTTTGTCCAAAACATAATCATTCTCAGGCGCTTGCAGTACTTTCTCAAGATAGTCATAAACAGCAAAGGAGCGAATCACCGCCGCAATTCCATCTTCAACAGAATAGGCATCCACAACTATGTGGTTTTCGTATATCTCTTGTGCCTTGCTGAGCATGCGCTGAATCATAATCGCTGGTTCAATCTTACTCTTGAGTGCAGATGCATCCAGCTCTCCAGAATAGTAATCTAAGACAGTTTGAAACGCGTCTGCAGAGACGCGGGAGATGTGGTTATTATCAGATGATTTCGCATAGTCAGCAGCTGCAGCACAAAGTTTCTTTTTGTGTTTCGCAAGCGCAGATTTCATTTTATCAAGATTCTTTGCGGCTTTGTAAATAACGTTCAGTTCAAAATAATGCTGTTCCGGCCACAGATACTGCTGAATCTTCTGCTGATCCTTGACGATATCCAGAGCTCCATCAAACACATACTCTGCATCCAGCAAGTGAAGAGGCGTGGATTTAACAGGGACACCACACTTTTTGACAGTTTCAATATCGCTCTCTTCCATATAGAATCGATGGACGTCAGACTTCAGCATGCTGACATTCTCCATAACAAAAGCCTTCGGCTTAAGTTCGAGAATAGCTCGGATATACTGCTTTACCAGCATATTATTCTGACTGATAGCATGGTTCTTTTGACGGTTCGCATTAGAAAATCCCTGGCAAGGAGGCCCGCCAATGACTACATCTATTTCTCCGTACTTTTTCTTAATCGCATCATAGTCCGCAGCACAGACATCTCCCTGTACTTCAACACCAGGATGATTAAGGCGATATGTATCCTGCATATAAGGACTGTTCTCAAAGGCTACTTTTATATCATATTTCTGAGTCTGCATGAAGCCGAGGCTCAGGCCCCCTGCTCCTGCAAACAAGTCTACAACTTTGTACACGGCACATTCCTCTTTCTCCCGTTAAAGCTTAAAGCCCTCTGACAATGCTCGCTCGAGGAGAGCAAGAAGTCGTTGACTCTGGTAGCCGCTCGGCATTTTATTTGGGATTTGGCATGCATATTTCAGCGCCATATTTTCATCAGGTGATACCATGCGTTTCTGCATTGCAAATGCAGACAGCTTTTTCCACTGTTCCGCAGAATACTCAAGTACCTTAACCTGTGCTTCCGTTTCGGAAAGTATTTTCTGATCTTTCTTTGCCTCTTTTTCTGCCGCTTTCACTTCGGCTTTTCCAATCAATACATTGGTGAATTCCGCAGGCAATGTCAGATTAATCTCCTGAACGCTCTTCCAGCAACCGTCTCGCTTACACCATTGTGTAACGTTGATGGTAGGGCGATTAGGATCAGTAATCTTATAAAAGACTTGTTCGGAGATTCGTTCCAAAACACTTGTAAGGATTTCAGGAACACTTTGGCGCAGCCAAATGCTTTGCAAATCCAACTCCATATCCTTGAACTGTTTCCTGATTAACATATGGAGCAGTGCCAAAGAATAGGTGACAATATTCGCACGATAGCCCTGCTCATACCAAGGCAGCTTCGGAATTAATGCCTCCAAATGCTTGAACAAGATAACCAATGCCACAGTTTCAGTAAAATAGCGCTCATTGAACTGCGCATCATTGGCCGTCCATGCTTCATCGATCAGCTCAGCAAATTTCATGAAGTTAGTCTGGGCACCCTTACTGACTATATGAGGCATTTCGTTCCATGTATTGCGAACCTTGGCCAAGTCTGTCTTTGTAATAACCTTGCTTTTTGGATTCTGCAGCAGGAACTGGCGTTTTTTTGCCGGAGTAAGCCGCATCTGCGCCTGCAGGAACTGGCCCTTGGCTCGTTCATAGAACCACTTTGTTTCGTACTGTGCACCAGCCTCTGCAGGAGCAAAAATTCTGCGGGAATGCTGTTCCATTCTGACATGGAAGGGATGTGTCGAGAAGAAGTCTGCATCCGTGACCTTGTTCTGGCTGTTGGACGACCGAGAAATATTCCGCACAAGTTCGGTAGAACGATCCATGTCGCTCTCGTCGATCTCAGTAAGCTTCATCTGTACATAGATACCTTTCAGATCAGCCTTGTCTTTATGGCGAGTGTTTGAAAGCGATGCCGTTGTTTGACCTCCATTGATGATCTGAAAATCTCGCGCACTCACGATATGGGTTCCGTTGGCGGAACGCTCAATCTCAACATCCATCGCTGTAGCAGAAACACCGTTGTTGTATGCAAAAAACATAGACGGGCATTTCAAAATAGTTTCTCTGATCTTCTTATTAACGGCAACTTTGGTAGACAAGAACGACCGAACATTACCCTCCAGCAGCTGGCTTCCATATTTATCATAAATATCTGCGAGAACCTTGCCCGGAATGATGCAGAGGTAACTGTTATACTCTGCAGTTGACGCACTGCTTGCTTCCAAACAAGGAATACCTTCGGGGATATACTCACGGAAATCGATCTCAATATTCTGACGTCCCAAATCAGAGCAGCATACTCTAAACAGACGCTCGATATCCCAAATCTGACATTCAGCAGGGATTCCGCCGATATCAAGGTTATCCAAATTTTTGAGTGTATCACTGACATCTGCATCCGTGAAGATAAGCAGACGATATTTGCGGATTCGCTCTTTTTCAAGTCTGAGCAAATCAATCAAGTCCGCACAAGGCGTACTCATCTCGATTTCCTTATAGAGCCTGGTGTTTAACGCTTGATCTACAAAGACACACAAACGCTGAAAATTTGTTGAAGAGGCAGCCTTGCCCATTGTTCGTTCCTCTGCGCCATCGTAGTCGGCGATGATCAGGTTCATTGTATAGTCAAATTCATCCAAAACATACCCATCCACTCGATATCTCTTTCGAGTAGATGTCGTGCTTGTATAAAAAGAGGGTGTGAAATCCGGAAGCACCTCAGCTTCAATCAGATACTGAGCCATGGCTCCCACAAAAGCAGCGCAGGAACCCTCTCCGGTAGCGGCCGCCTCAGCTTTCACATTTTCAAGAAAGTCTTTTCTGAATTCCTGCGCATCCATGTCTAATCCTCAACTCTCCAGCCTTCAATACCGGCTAAACTAATAGAATACTGTGCGGCAATAATCTGCGGCGTTACAGTATCAGCAGTAAGCCTTGGAAAGTCTGCATCTACAAGGAAACGAGCTCTTCCAGAGCACACATACTTCTGTTCTCTGTATTCAGGCAGATCGATATAGCCATACCGCATCAGTTTGCTCTCCAACAGCGATAAAGCATCTCCGTCTTCATGCACCCGGGCCAGTGTAAGATCGACCTGCTCACCAAGAGACACTGCGCCTCCTCGTTCCGGAGCGCACTTGTCGATAAACATGACGACCAACTCGCCGGGGTCACTATTGTCCAGCTGCTCCAAAGAAGAAATTGTTACAGAAGAAGCAGCAACGCCGACAGACTTTACTTCGTGCCAGCCATCAGCATATATGAAATCTTGGTCTGCACCGTCCGGGCCTACCCATCCCTGCACTGCAGCGAATATCGGATATCCGCTGTCAATTACACTGCAAAGATAGGTTAACTCTCCCAGCAGCCCCTTACGATTGCTTTCGTCCATCAAGCTTTTACGCTGATGCTCCAAAAGCTTATTCCATTGCTTGTAGCGCTTTGCAGTCAGTGCAAGTGCCGCAGTTTCGTTCTCTGCAGATTGAGAGTAGGCGATCAAATCTGCACACAGCAGCTCAAAGACACTGTCCTGCTCTATTCGCATAAGCGCAAATGAAAGTGCCCACCTCCCGTCCATGCGACGGCCTTTTGACACCGCAATGGATTTTGAAGTTTGAAGCAGTTCCGGCTCTTTCTCAGATACAATCACTAAAGTTTTCTGATCGATCTCTTTGTAGCCGACATGCCACTCCAAAGAGTGCTTCACTTCTACCTGTATGTATCCGCCATCATAATAGCTGATGGATTTCCATTTCCTATGGAGATATTCAGCTGTAATCTTCATTCGTCTTCTTCCTCATCCGGATCCATCCAGTTTCTAAGCTCTACCATATTGACTATATAGTTCGCAGTACGAACTCCTGTGCCTGTATCTGGAAAGCCAACACCAAGAGCGAACAAATACGGAGGAACATTTTTGTTCGTAGACTCCTTTTCATCCAAGCGAGTCTCAATAATATGCAGCATAAGCAGCGGGCTGCGTTCTTTGATCAGATAGGCACTGTCCGACATATGCTTATCGCCATTTTGCTCTCTGAATCGGCGCTTGGCTTCTTCGATTTCTTCCTCAGAAAGTCCAACCCTTGTGCATCCGCCTGAACCGACTTTAACCTTGGTTCCGCTGATTCGAATCATCTTATCGTCAGCGATAACAGTACGGCGCTCGGTGGCTTTAATCGGCAAAACCTCGCCTCCGTATTTCAATCCAGCATCATACGCAGAGCCTTCACCATCGGTAACAAGCGCAACATCCCATGTCTCATTACCCATTTTCTCATCGATATATTCCGCCAGCGCTCTTCCTTGGAATGCCAAGTGCCACGGATGGGTTTCAAAAGCCAACAGCAGCTGTACAATCATTTCCTTGGGTACTCCGCGCCAGTAATAAGGCTTTTCCTTCACATCACGCGTGCCTGCTTCTGCAAGATGATCAACAAACTCCTTGAATACAGTTTCGTTGGATTTGAGAATATCCAAATTAGCCTTCAGCCTGGGTGTTTCAAGAAGCTTACCGGAGACAGTGACGGGACGGCTTACCTGTGTGGCAGAACGCATCTTGTTGCGCGCTGTCGCAATCAGCGAATTCGGATCCTGACGAACCTTTAAACCGAATTCCATCGGTGTCTGGTTCGCCAGTTTCATCTTTGCAATTTCGTCCTTAAGTTCATTGGCCGCTCTCGTGATATATCCATACCAGTCAATCGCCTCTTCGGACATCCAAATGCGGAAAAGATCGTCGTAGTTCGGACGATAGCCGAACCACCGTCCCATCTGCAGAAGGGTATCATACATCTGCGATCTGCGATAGAAATAGCTGACACCTAAACCTTCCAAGGTCAATCCTCTGGACAGGCTGTTTCCGCCAATTGCAATTGCCCTGAGGCCATCATCTTTATGATTGAAATAGTCCAAACTGGTTGCACCGGTCTTCTGGTTTACAGCCCGTACTGCAATAGGAGCGACAGCTCGATTGAGGTATTTCGTACATATTTCATCCCAACTCACGGCGCTGATCGCTTCCAATTTATGCTTGTCCCAAACTTTGCGGAGGTAACGAAGATTGCTGATTTTCTCACGTTGGGCAGAAGGCAGTGCAGCATAATTCTGCACATCGGATTTCATCTGAACAAGCCATTCATTCACCGCCTCGGCGATGCGGTTCTGAACGTCAGTGAATCTGCTGACATGGATCATCATCGATCGATGTTCTGTGTAGTCTCCTCGCAGATCACGAATCGCATTGAACAGCAGAAAATACGCCATAGCTTCATACAGACTGGGCGGAAGTGCATCAACTACGAGATCCTTTTTGTGGGTAAACGGGAAGAACAAATCCATCTCATCACGCCGCAACGGGATAAGTGCATCCGAAAAGCTGGGCTCATCACCAAAAATCTTGTCTGCACCAATGTAGTTAGTAGGAGGAGCCAGCGAATAGATGAAATCTCTCGGGAACAAATCATCGCCTATCATCTCATCTTCCGTTTCCGGATTAATGAAAATATTAGCGAAGGGGGTTGCAGTAATGCCAAGGTAAGACGCCTGATAGAACTCATGAAGCAGCTTTCTGATACAGGCATTGATAGCAGCAGGGCTGTCGTCCTCGCTGCGGGTATTTACCGACGCATTATCAGCCTCATCGTCAATCAGCAGCATAGGAAGCATAATCTTGCCAGTGGTGTCATCTCTGCTTTTAGACAGCCATTTGATTAAATTGTTCAGAATTCGCTTATTCTTTTTTACAACCAAAACGACCGGATCAGAAACACTCTGGAGATTCAGGTCGTTGCTTTTCAGAACGTTTATATCGAAATCCTTAGAGACAGATGTGAACGCAGCGATGCGCTTCTGCACGCCATAGCGTCCAACGCCAACAGGAAGATTTTTAATTTCCTGTTCAGCCTTCGGATCCAGATAGTATTCACTTTTGCGTCCGGAGAACTCGGCATCCAAGCGAGACTGTGTCTGCTGGCGCAGGTTTTCCATCATACCTGCCAGAACAATAATGATCCTATATCCTGTATCAGCAGCTTTATTGCTGATGGCTGTATAGTTAGCTGTTTTGCCAGACTGAACATCCCCCAATACAAGTCCGCGGCGCTGGAAGGGCTCGCTGCTTTCCGGATCGCCAAGCAGATCGACGATTTCGTCGGAAACTTTGTCCAGAGTAGCAGTTACACGCGGGTTCCAATGCTTGATTTCTTCGAGGTACTTTTTATAGCGATTCCAGAAGAAGAAATCTAAATCCGCTCTTCTCGCCGGGAGCCAAGATTTATGCGGAGTATTCCTGTCGTTGATAAACACGCCCACATCCATCTGAATAACAATCGAAGCACGAAGCCGAACCAGAATGTCAGCAAATTCATCATCCGTCACCGCAAATGCGCTCATATTCGAGCGCATAGTCTGCGCCAGATTAATAAACTCCTCCTCGGTGGGGGGAACTTCTTTATACTGTGTACTGACTGCTGCAGAAATCACATTCTCAAGCATCGCAATATTGGGATTAGACATTAGCTCTCCTCCTCTGCTTTTAAATCATGAAGCACATCGGGGTACAAGCAGAATGGCTCGGTGTGCTCAAGTCTTTCCAGCATCTCCAGTCTAAGGATGCTGTTCGGCACAGCAGATAACATTTGCTCCAATGTTTTCCGCATTTCCGCTTCTTCTATTTCGGTATCATTTTCGATCTTTTCATCATTATTCAAATCAACATACAGCTGGTTCAGAGGGATGCTGCGTTCAATATACCGAAGCAGACTCTCAAGTTTCGTATGGGCTTCTGGAACATCTGCAATAATCTGATCCACCAGCGGGTGGTCACGATTGATCTCATAGGCAACACCGCTGCCCGGAGTTTTCAGCCTCGTCCATATATGCTCTACTGTATCAGAAGTCTCTTTTTTTCCTCTGAATGTCCAAGTCCGCTTGCTCTTATCTGCAATACGATCAATCACAATTTGAAGGTTGTTTCTCACTTCAGCAGGAGGAATAGCGTGTGATTTCTTGATATCAAGCGTCCAAAGATCATCCAAATCATTTGGGATATCAACCATCACACGAGCCAGTTTAGAGAGGTCTCCCTGTCTCATCATGCGGAACCACGTTCCCCAGATCAAAAGGCGCTTGTTTCGGTATACATAAAAGCCCTGCTGCTTCCGAATACCTTCTTTTCCGCCAAGCTGATTTTTTTCCTCTTCGGTCATCTTGGATATGTGCGGCAGAATATAGGGCTTAACCAGAATCTTTTTTCCTCGGATAATCAACGTTTCGGTGTCCATTGCCTGCGTGCTTTTCTTCAGCAAAAAAGGATCTGCTGCTTTTATTTTTACACCGTTGAAAAGAATTTCCAGCCGTTTGATGCCTGCTTCGCCGGATAGATATCTGTGAAAAACAAGCCCCAAATGCTGTCTAACATCGTCCATTTTCCGGCCAAGCGATTTTTCATAATCGACTTCGCCCATAAGCAGACGATCAAGATTCTGCCATACGACCAGTGTGCCATTTTCCTGCTCTTTCAAATCAGCGATATGCGGGACCTGTTCAAGGTCGTCTTCATCGAGAACGAGGAGTGACCATTTCCCTGTTTCAATGACATAATCTAAATCCCATCGTCTGCCGATTATGGTATTGCCCTGTTTGCTGACCACGGTGAGCACGCGGCACTGAGATAACGAAGCGGTTTTTAAGCCCAGGCCATAACGCCCAAGATCTGAAGCGTCACGCATATCGGTTGGACTTTTGCTGCCATACTGCATGGCGACATCAATTTGCGCATCATCCATGCCGGAGCCATTGTCTAAGATGCAGACATAGGCATCATCGACCGGGAAAAAGAACAGCTGAACTTTTCCGGCTTTTGCCGCAATGCTGTTATCGATAATATCAGCAACGGCAGCTTCCAAGCTGTAACCAATTGCCCTGGTGGATTCCATAAGCACAGGTGCAAATGGAGGCGTTTCCCTAACTTGCATATCCGCTATCCTTCCTTAATCTGTCTATTACGTTATCCCGATTATGAGGACTTCCGCAAATGACATTATCGCAAAATTACTGACCAAAAAAACGGACTCATCTCTCCGCTTTCTCTTCTGGTAAAAACTCCATAATATCACCGATATCTGCGCCCAACACAGCACAGATCTTATTGAGCACCGTGAGTG
>JAHLFP010000061.1 GCA_018883715.1 Candidatus Allofournierella pullistercoris
GGTTATCGCAGAACTGTCCCACGGTGGGGTTTGCAGTAATGCCGGAAAGTCCATCCGAGCCACCACATTTCAAACCTACCACCAGCTTGGAGGTAGGCAATGGCTGACGCTGAAACTCCTTGGCATAGGCGGCCAGTTGCGCGAGCAAGCGGCTTCCCTCTTCCAGTTCGTCCTCCACCTGCTGGCAGACCAAGAACTTGACCCGTTCATCATCCCACTGTCCCAATTCTGCCTGAAATTGCTCCATGGTCAGATTTTCACAGCCCAGTCCCAGCACAAGCACACCCGCCGCATGGGGGTGGTTTGCCAGTGCCGCCAGCAGCCGCCGGGTTTGCGCATGGTCCTCCCCCATCTGGGAGCATCCAAAGGGATGGGGAAAGGTATAAATCCCTTCCAAGCTGCCCTCCACTAAATGCTGGTTTTGTGCCACCAGTTGCTGTGCAATTCCGTTCACACAGCCCACGGTGGGCAGAATCCAGATTTCGTTTCGGATGGCTGCACGACCGTCCGGCCTTAGATATCCCTGAAAGGTACGGGGTGGCTGGCTGGGCTGGGTACAGTCCACCGGGCGATACTGATATTCCTGATTTTCAGATAAACCTGTTTTCATGTTGTGAGTATGTACCCATTGCCCCGGCTGGATGCTTTGGGTGGCAATACCAATGGTGCACCCATACTTCTGCACCGAATCCCCCGGTTCCATCGACGCCAGAGCGAACTTGTGCCCTTGAGGAACATTGTCCAGCAAAACCACCGAATGCCCTGCAACGGTCAGTTGCAACCCAGCTTGCAGAGGCTCTAGTGCCACTGCCACGGTATCGCTGGGATGAATCTGCATTGCTTTCACTGTTCGTCCTCCTCCAGAAGATTCTGCATTGCGCCGTACATGCCCCGTTGCTCAATCTGGCACAGGTCCTGCACCACCATGTCAGCAAATCCGGGAATCCGGCTCAAATCCTGCCCCCACATCCGCTGATTTTCACAAACCGCCTGCACCAGTTGCTCCTTGCTGTCTCCATGGTGAGCAAGGAAGAATTCCAGCACCCAAGCATCGTCTTGGATGGAGTATACCTGCTCCCCTCGGTTTGCCAGCAGCACACCATTTTCCAGTGTGTGCCCATGATGGTAAAAAGCAAGATAGGCCGCAAAAGAGAAAACGATACACCGAGGCAGATATCCAAACTTCTGGTTATAATCCAGCAGGCTGGGCAGTACCCTAGCCCGCCATTTGGAGGTAGAATTCAGAGAGATTGCCAGCAGTGAATGGTCAATATACGGGTTTGCAAAACGGTCGGTTACAGCAGCCGCAAAATCAGCCAGTTCTTGCTTGGGCAACGGCAGGGTGGGAATGACCTCCTGTTGAATTGTCCGCTCTATATACCGGCGCACCACGCTATCCTGCATACAATCCCGCACAATGTCCATCCCTGCCAGATAGGCCGCCAGCACCATGCTGGTGTGCGCTCCGTTCAGGATGCGCACCTTGCGTTTTTTATACGGAGTATGGTCATCCACCACGAGAATGGGCAGATTTGCCTGCTGTACTGGGAATTCCTGCAAGATACTTTGCGGCCCTTCAATGACCCAGAACCCGAACACCTCGCCAGTGTCCAGCAGGTTATCCTGATAACCCAGCTGTTGGCAAAGCTGTTCAGCCTGCTGGCGGGGGTAGCCAGTAACAATCCGGTCAACCAGAGTGGAACAGAACTGGTTTTCTTCTTCCACCCACTGGGCAAATTCGGCGGGCAACTGCCACTGGTCAATGTACTGCTTCACACAGGCCAGTAACTCCTTGCCGTTGTTGTCAATCAGTTCGCAGGAAAGGATGATAAAGCCCGGCAGTTTGTTCAAAAACCGCTGGTATAAAAATTGGGTTAACTTTCCGGGGAAGGAGCTGGCGGGTTTATCCTCCAATTTGCAAGCCGGGTCATAGACAATGCCGGCCTCGGTGGTGTTGGATACGATAAACCGCAGTTCGGGATTTGCGGCACAGTCCAGCAACGACTGGAAGTCTTGATAGGGATTGATGCAACGACTCACACAGGAGATAAGCCGCTGCCGCTCCACCGGTTGGCCCTGCTCCATCCCCCGCAGATAGAGATTGTACAGTCCCTGCTGTTGGTTGATAAGGTCTGCTAGGCCATTGGCGATGGGCTGACACAGCACCACCTTTCCGTTAAAGCCCGCTTTTTCATTCATCTGGTCGATAAAATCCTCCACGAACGCCCGCAGAAAGTTGCCTTCACCAAACTGCAAGACCCGTTCGGGAGCCTGTTCCAGATAGTAACCACTGTAACCCTGTTGCTTGAGTGTTTGGTAGTTAAGTTGTTCCATCTTGCTCCTCTTTTCTTTCTTAAAGTTTGAAGCCAAAGAATTTTACGGTATTATTATAACAGATGTCCTGCACCAGCTCACCCAGTGTTTCCAGGTCGTTGTGGTATTGTCCACTTTCCACCAGATTACCCAGATGGTTGCAGAGAATCCGCCGGAAGTATTCGTGACGGGTGTAGCTGAGGAAGGAGCGAGAGTCGGTGAGCATGCCCACAAAATTGCCCAGTACTCCCAGATTGCCCAGGTCGGTCAGCTGTTTTTCCATACCAGTTTTGGTGTCATTGAACCACCAGGCGGAGCCAAGCTGGATGCGAGAAGCCACAGGAGAGTCGGTTTGGAAAGCACCGGCAATGGTGGCAATCATCTCGTTGTCATACTGATTCAGCGAGTAAAGCACCATCTTGGGCAGATGCCCTGCCTGTTGCATAGCGTCCAGAAGATTGGCAAGCTCCTGTGCATAACCACCACTGCCCACCGCATCAAAACCGGTGTCCGGCCCCAGCTTTTGATACATCTGGGTGGATAGATTTCGGATACAGCCAAAGTGCAACTGCATCACCCATCCATAGCGATGGTATTCTTTACTCAAGAAGAGCAGCAGTGCCGTCTTATAGGCCTCCTGTTCCTCCAGGGAAACAGGCTGACCTGCCCGGCCTTTCTGGAAGATTTCCTCCAGCTGCTCAGGAGTGGCAGTGCGATAGATAGGATGGTCCAGTGCATGGTCACTGGCACGGCAGCCCATCTCTTCAAAGAAAGCTAACCGTTTTGCCAATGCCTGACAGAGAGTTTCAAAGCTGTTCACCTGCATTCCGGCAGCCTGACCCAGCTTTTCCAGATAGGCAGCAAAGCCTTCTGCTTCCACCCGCATGGCCTGGTCGGGACGGCATGCAGGAAGAACCTGTACGGTACAACTTTCATCCTGGGCAATCTGCTGATGGTACTCCAGCGAATCCGCCGGGTCATCGGTGGTGCAGATAAGTCGGACATTAGACTGCTGGATAATTCCCCGCACCCGCATGGAGTCCTGCTTTAGCATCTGGTTGCAGTGGTCGTAAATCTTCTGGCAGGTTTTGGGGTTCAGCGGTTCTTCCACCCCAAAATACCGTTTCAATTCCAGATAGGTCCAGTGGTACAAGGGATTGCCCACACAGCGGGGCAGTGTTTTGGCCCAACAGGAAAACGTACGGTAAGGGTCCGTATCCTTGCTTCCGGTAATATCCACTTCCTGCACCCCGTTGCAACGCATGGCGCGCCATTTATAGTGGTCGCCGCCCAGCCATACCTGGGTGATGTTGTCGTACTGCCGATTTTCCGCAATTTCCTGCGGATTGATGTGACAGTGATAGTCCACGATGGGCATGGGCTCGGCGTATTGGTGGTACAACTGGCGGGCGGTTTCGGTCTCCAGCAAAAAATCTTGATCCATAAACGGTTTCATTGGATGATTCCTCCCTAAACAATGGTTGGTTGTCTTTCACGCAAGTGTGTTCAGGGTTGTTTGCCGATGTATGCCAGAATGCCTCCATCCACATACAGCATATGTCCGTTGACAAAGTTGGAGGCATCGGATGCCAAGAAGACGGTTGCCCCTGCCAGGTCGTCCGGATCGCCCCAGCGGTTTGCAGGGGTTTTGGCGCGGATGAACTGGTCGAAAGGATGTGTGCTTCCATCCGGTTGAGGCTGGCGCAAGGGAGCAGTCTGGGGTGTGGCGATGTAACCGGGACCAATACCGTTACACTGGATGTTGTACTGGCCGTACTCGCTGGCAATGTTTTTGGTCAGCATCTTCAGGCCACCTTTTGCCGCCGCATAGGCGCTGACGGTTTCCCGGCCCAGCTCGCTCATCATGCTACAGATGTTGATAATCTTGCCGTGTCCCTTTTCCATCATCCCCGGCAGAACTGCTTTGGAGACAATAAAAGGCGCCACCAAGTCCACATCAATCACCTGTCGGAAGTCGCTGGTGGGCATCTCCACCATGGGCACCCGCTTGATGATGCCCGCATTGTTCACCAGAATATCCACCGTGCCCAGAGTCTGCTCAATCTGCTGAATCATCTCGATCACGGCGGCTTCGTCCGTCACATCACAGATATAACCTTTGGCCTCGATGCCTTCCTGCTCGTAGTCACGCAGGGCCTGTTCCAGATGCTCCTGGTTGCGGCAATTAAAGGCAATCTTGGCTCCCGCCTGCCCCATTGCCTTTGCCATAGCAAATCCAATGCCATAGCTTCCGCCTGTAACCAGCGCAACCTTACCGGCGAGGGAAAACTGTTCCATTACGTTCATTGTTCTGTCTCCTTTCATGCACAGCCATTCTTACCGCAGCTGGGTGGTGGAGATTACATCCATGTCGTCAAACTCCTGATTTTCGCCGCCCATAGCCCAGATAAAGGAGTAGTTGCTGGTGCCTACGCCGGAATGGATGCTCCAGGAGGGGCTAATCACGGCTTCCTCGTTCTGCATCACGATGTGCCGGGTTTCGTTGCCTTCGCCCATCATATGGAACACCACCTGGTCCTGGGGAACCTCAAAATAGGTGTAGATTTCCATCCGCCGCTCATGGGTGTGTGCCGGCATGGTATTCCAGACACTGCCGGATTCCAGACAGGTCATTCCCATGGAAAGCTGGCAGGTTTTCAGCACAGAGGGGTGGATAAACTGGTTGATGACTCGCTTGTTGGCGGTTTCGTTGCTGCCCAGCGGTTTTTTAGCCGCATCTTCCAGGCGAATCAACCGGGTTTCATAACTGCAATGGGCAGGTGCAGACACCATAAAGAATTTGGCGGGGTTGGTTGCGTCCTCACTGTCAAATACCACCTCTTTTGCGCCCATTGCGATGTACAGGCAATCTTTGTATCCCATGGGGTAAACGGTTCCGTCCACCGTTACACGTCCCTGACCGCCCAGATTGAAGAGGCCCATCTCCCGGCGCTGGAGCAGGTACTGGGTGCCAAAGTTATGCCAGATATCCATCCCCTGTTCCAGATTTACCGAACGCTCCACAGGCATACAGCCCAGCGTAACCATTCGATCCACATGGCTGTATACCGCCACCACCTGGTCAGCCTGGTACAGATTCTGAATCAAAAATTCCTCCCGTGTTTCCTGGGTGGTGTAACGCTTGAAATCCTTTTGGTTGCAAGAATAACGAATATCCATTGTGTCGTCCTCCTGAATGTATTCTATTTGAAGTTGATTGTTTTCTAGCGGAAAAGTTGTATCCAATTGCTGTAAAAGATCGTCCTGCTGGCAGGTTATCTGTCCTGCAAGTTGTCTTGCTTGCTGACTGGTCATGCGGGTAGCCCAGCGAACCGATTGAGGTAGGTTTGGCCCGATGGAAAAGCGATATTTCGCTCCTGTTTCCTGCCAGCGGGAAAACCCTTCCGGCTCCATCTGAGACGGGAAACTACACCGCCAAAACCGTGCCGCCCCTTCACTGCGCCAGGGCCTTGCCAGATAGAAGCAGGCGGTTGGGTCTGCGGTAATGGTACAGTACCAAAACACCATGCCCAGCTGGTGGGAGAACCCACTGGGTGCGGCCAGATAGCCGATGCGGCCGGCATCCCGCAGATGGAGCTGGCAGTTTTGAAACACCGCCTGTGCTCCCCCAAAGATGAAGTCTACCTCACCTGCAATCCGACAATCCTGATACAGCTGGAAGCTTTGTTCACGGGGCTGGTTCTGCATCGGCCCTAAAAATCCATCTGGTAGCCGCTCTTTTGGGGGTAGTGGGCCACAAAACAAGGTGTCCTGAAAGGAGGAAAATTCCACCCTGCGGGCCAGAACCCATCGGCTGTAAAGGGCCGCCACCACCGCCTGCCCTGCTTTTTGCGGGGCACCGGACTGGTTTTCAATGGTCAAATCTTCCAGCCAGAGACACGGCCCTTGTGCCAGGAAGGTATGACTGCGAAAGGTTCCGGTGCGGCGACCATCCGGGTGTGTAGAATAGGCCGCATCCTGCCAAATGATGCGGGTTTCCCCCATACCTGCGCCTCGGATATACGCCGAGCGGTTGAGTAGTTCCACCTTTTCCCGGTAAATCCCCGGTTGCAGTTGCAGGCAAATTGGCTGTCCTTCTGGAACGCTGGCCAGTGCCGCTCCGATGGTGGCAAACTGGCCGCCTGTTCCTACGAGTATCGGTCGCATAGCTTTTTCAAAAAGGCATATTCCTCCTGCCCACGCTGGGGAACCGCCTCCTCCCGAATCACATGCATACTCAAACCCAGACGAGACACCCGGTCAAACAATCCTTGATAGTCAACCACCGAGTCCTCTAAACTGGATTTTACCAGCTTGCCATCCTGCCAACAAACCCCCTTAATGTGCATGAGTCGAATGGCAGGGCCCATGTATTCCATGCAACGATCCCACAGCTGTTCCTGGGTGGCCACCTGTTCCGGGTCCATCACATTCACCGGGTCAAAGGTCAGTTTGAGCCAGGGACTTGCCATATCTTTTAACAGCTTTGCGCACATCTCCGGCGTTGCCAAGGTGTGGTAATAAACTGGCTCCACACAAACCTGTACCCCCAAATCCTGTGCATGGGGGAGAATCTCACCCAGCGAGCGTTCCAGACTTTTCATGGCCTGCTGGCGGGTCACGCTGGGTTGCTTGTGCAGAGGGGTGGTTTCGGTGGCTACGGTGGGCACACCCATGGCCGCCGCCACCTTTAATCCAGCCAGAAACTGATCCACTGCCTGGCCACGCAGTTCCTCGTCCACCATGCCCAGCTCCATGTAGACCCCCAACGTACGCAGTTCCAGGCCATTCATCTGAAGTGTCACCTGTGTCTTGTGAATCACCTCTTGGTCCACCTGATAGTAAGAGCCTATGCCCTCAATCGCCTTTTGGTAAGCCAGCATAACCGCAGTATAGCCGTCCTGGCGAATCCGCCGAAACAGAATGTCAGGTTCCGCTCTGCCATAGTCATGCGCTCGTACAGCGGGTATAAGCATACGGTTCCTCCTTTTTTTGTTTTTTAATTTGCGCAATCACCCAGCCGCCCACCACAAGGGCCAGCAGTCCGGTGCTGATGTTGGACACCATCATCACAATTCCCACACTTTCGCTGCCCAGGTCGGTAAACCGTTGCAATGCCCAAAGCACCGGAATTCGAAATAGGAAAATCCGGGCACCGTTCACCAGAAGCGTCAGTTTGGTGTATCCAAACCCATAGAGCAACGCCATAACCGCCGAGAACAAGCCCAGCGGAACAAGCCCCGCCGCTTCAAACCGGTAGACATCTCCAATCATCTGGGCAAAAGCGGGGTCGCCCCCATCAAACAGGCCCACCAGCGGGGTTAGGAAATGAATTGTAAGCCACCAGCCCAGTGCACCTTCCACACTACAGATAACCGCCAACCGATAAAAGGCGCCCAAGGCTCGATTCAGCTGATCCGCTCCCCGGTTCTGACTGATAATCGCCGCACCAGCTTCCTGTAGGCCATTTTGCGGGTTGGTGGTCAAACCACCCAGGTTGTTGGAGATGCCCAAGGCACCCACAGTTAAATCCCCATATCCGGTGGCCATGGCATTGACCACCACCTTTCCCATCTGAAAAGCGGCTTTTTCCGCCATCACCGGCAGACTCACCGTCAGCATCGGGCCTGTAACCTGACGGTTAAGCCGCACGGCGGAGAGTTCAAAACCAAACACATTGCCCCGGCCTTTTACAAACAAAAACCAGATGCAGGCCACGGTCAAAACCAGGTCACTGCAAACTGTTGCCACCGCAATACTGGTAACACCTGCTTGCAGTCCGTACACAAACCAGGCGGTAAGGCCCAGCTTAACCCCAATGGAGACAAGATTCAACCACAGGATACGGCCCGCATTCCCTCTGGCACGCTCGATGGCTATGTATCCGGTATTCAGAAAGATTAAAACCAAATCCACCAGATTCACCGCAAAATAGCGAGCACCTTCCTGGATAAACGCTTCCGGTGTTCCGGCCAGTCGAAGAAAGGGCTGGGTAAAAGGAATCAAAAGCATCACGCATCCGCCCATCCCCATGCAAATCAACAGCAGGGTGCTGACCCGCCGGTGTACCATCTGGTAATCCCCTGCTCCATAGGCTTCACTTACCTTAATGGAAGACCCAACCGCCAGTCCGCCGCCTATGGCGGAAAGCATCAGGTTAATCTGGGACAGGTAGGCCACTGCGGAAACTGACAACGGGCTGATGTGGGCCGCCATCATGGTGTCCAGAATCTTGAAAATTTGGTTCAGGCTCTGGAACATGGCCAGCGGCCCACCCACATACAACAGCACCTTCCAAAGGTTGCCCTGCAAAATCATGGTGCGTTTTTGTTCATCCTTCCGACTGATAGAGGGATTGCGGTTACTCATTGCGTTCACGCTCCAGTAATTCGGTGAAAGCCAAAATCAAGGGTGCTACACCCTTGGCTTCGTTTTCCACCACAGGTTCACTGAGATAGTACTCCACACTGCCATTCCGCCGGGTGGGGCCACCCAGGCCTGCCACCAAGCAGATTCCGCCCAGCTGGATACTGCCATCCGGTTGAATGGAGAGATACCGGTCGGTGGTTCCAAAAAATGCTTTTTCCGCCGCTTGGGCCGTTTCGCTGGGCAGATAGCCCAGGCGAACCCCTTTCAGCACCCCATAGGCAAACAAGGCGGTACCACTGGTTTCCAGATAGTTGCCCGGCTGCTGGGGCAATGCAGGCAACTGATAAAACATGCCATCCGGCTGTTGGTAAGGCAACATGGCTTTCACCAACTGTAAAAGCTCATCCTTCATCCAACGGTACTCATAGTACATCTGTTCGTCCATGGCTTCCAGTGTATCCACCAGCCCCACCAGATACCAGCCCAGTGACCGCAACCAGATGTTGGGACTGCATCCGATGCAGGGGTCAGCCCAGTCCATACTGCGGCTTTCATCATAGCCGTGATAATACAGACCTGTTTCCGGCTGACGCATCCGGTCATGCACCGTCTGGAACTGCTTAAAGCTGTCCAGACATCCCTGTTTGCCGTTGTACAGCGTTTCGTACTGCATATAAAATGGCTGTGCCATATAAAGACCATCCAACCACACCTGATGGGGGTAAATTTTCTTGTGCCAGAAACTTCCGGCTTTGGTGCGGGGTTGCTGTTCCAGCTGACTGCGAACCAGCTCCATCGCCTTGCGGTAACGCTCCTGACCAGTCGACTGATACAGTGCAATCAGGGTTTTGCCGGGATTGACGTTATCCAGATTAAACTCTTCCACCGAATAGGTTTGGATACTGCCGTCCGGTTGCACAAAGCCATCCATAAACCGCTGGACGAAATCCAGATACCGTTTCTCCCCTGTCATTCGGTACATGGCCAGCACCGCTGTCATCATACAGCCGTCAATGTAGTTCCATTTATTGGGCGTACCCTGCCAAATTTTTTCCATATTCCAAGCCGGATGTTGTGCATCCGACTGCTCCAGCAACTGATCCAGATACTGGGAAAGCTGCTGCATAACCTGCTGATTGTACATAATGCCTTACTCCTTTACGAGTTGTTCCACCCCTTGCAACTGGAAAGGCTCTGCATGCAACCCCTCCATCTTGACTTCTCGCAGAATCAGCTGTTTCACATTCACAGCCACAATTCCCTGCCCTGCCATGGGTTCAATATCCTCCATCATAGCGGGCAGTCCCGGTGTTGGATGGGGTGCAAACTGGATGTAAACTCGCTCCATTTCAATGCGTCCAATAGGTTGTTCCGGCAAGCCATAGAAAAATGCCGCCACCTGATGAGCTCCGGTGCAACGGATGTTGCGAACGGTTAGAGACTTAACCTGTGGGGTCATCGCATCCACCGGAAGAGCCTCTTTGCTGGATACATACCTTGTTCGTCCATCCGGGTCACAAAAATAGAACATATTAATCACAAAGGGTGCCAACACATGCTCCATCTCCACATTGTCGTAGACCACACCTTCCACAATACTGCGGTTTCCACGGCCTCGACGGGTTTTGACCCGCAAGCCCCGGTCGGTGTTTCGCATGAGACATTGACGAATCTGCACCCCGCTTACCCCTGCGCTGGTTTCACTACCGATGACCACCGCACCGTGGCCTCGCTCCAGCAGACAGTTCTGCACCAGCACATCTCGGCTGGTAAAGGGGTGATATTGTCCCATGTAGTATTTGCCACTTTTAATGGAGATGCAGTCATCTCCCACTGAAACCACCGCTCCCAAAATCCGAACCTGACGGCAGGATTCCGGGTCGATTCCGTCGGTGTTGGGGCTGTCGTCGGGATTCTGCACCCGAATATCCAAAAGGTCCAATCCAATACAATAGTGTGGATGCACCGTCCAGCTGGGGCTATTCTGAATCGTAACCCCCACCACCGATACCTGTTCACACCGTTTTAAGAAAAGGGTTCTGGGACGCCATGCACCCCTTCGCACCTTGGCATCTTCCCACCAGTCCGAGGCGGCAGCGTTCCCATCCAGCACCCCTTCACCGCAAATCACCAGGTTGCGGGCATGGATGGCGGTAATCAGTGAAGCGTAGCAATCCAGGGGATTTCCCTCCCAGGTTCCTAAATCATATTCCTGCTCCCCCTCATTCACCATACCCGGCAGGATGGGATACCGCTTTCGGTCGGTGTGTCCCAAAAGCACTGCTCCTTTTTCCAGGTACAGCGTCATATCGCTGTGAAGAAACAGTGGACCGGTTCTCCATATTCCTTTGGGCAGATACACCGTGCCTCCCTTGGGGCAAGCCTCAATCGCCGCCTGAAGATAGGCCGTTGCATCCTCCTGGCTACAATCTGCACCAAACTGCCGTACATCCAGCAAAACCCGTTCCGGGCGGGTGCAAAAGGTCAGTGAATGCCGCTCCTGCCCCAGCTGTACCACAAGCTGATACACCTGGTCCGGTTTCAGATTGTACAGGCTGAACACATTGGTGGCAAAGCTGCCCTGGTGTACATCGTCCAGCCAGACCTCAAAAGGCTGGGGTGCATAGTAGCAGTTGGTATTCTGTAACTCAAACACCGCACAGCGGCTAAAAACAGAAACTAAGTTTATATTCATCTTGTAATCCATACAATCCATGTTGATAATTTTAATAAAAAGTGTTACGATAATACTATCAATTTTCCCTTGGCATGTTGATAAAAATAAGGAAATCAGGTGAGATTATGGTTCACGAAGCAATTTATTCGCCCCACATCGACCTGTTTGTAGAACTGCGTGTGCGGGAAGACAGTTATGAAATGCGTTCCTTTCATTTCCACAAAAAGCATGAGATTTATTATCTGGTTCAAGGTACCAGACGGTACTTTATTGGAGATACCGCCTATCTGATTAATGCAGGTGACTTGGTCATTATCCCATCCGACCAGATTCACAAAACCAGTAGCGTGGAGCAATCTGGACATGTGCGCTATGTGGTGAACTTCAGCGAGGACTCCTTTGCCCCCTATTTCAGCCCCTCGGAAACCCTTTTAATGGATTGCTTTTCCCGCCAGATGCCAGTCATCCGGGTTCCCATGCGCAAACGCCGATTGGTGGAGGATTTGATGCAACGGCTTTTGCAAGCCTCCAGCCCGGAAGAGGACTCTCCCATGCTTCAGATGAAGCGCAAGATTCTGCTGTGTGAACTGCTGTTGTATGCCAACGAGTTCGCCTACGAGCAGGAACAGGCAGAGCCAGTATATGGCCGGGTACAAAACGAGTTGATTCAGCAGGTGCAACAGTATATTTCTACCCACTATCAAGAGGAATTAACCCTCAGCAACGTTGCCGCCCGTTTTTACATCAGTCCTTCTTACCTCAGTCGATTGTTTCGCCGTGTTACCAATCTCAGCATTGTGGAATACATCAACGGGGTGCGTGTAATGGCTGCCAAAAACCTTCTGGAAACTACCCATCTGCGGATTGAAGAGCTTGCCGCTCAGTCCGGGTTCAGCACCTCGGCCCATTTCACCCGGGTGTTTAAACAAGGTACCGGCCTTTCTCCTCATCAATATCGCAAGATGTACCAGACTCGCAACCCATAAATCCACCATAAACCACCCCTATCCAGGGGTGGTTTTTTCAGCTCTTTCCTAAAATCCGATACAGCCATGTGGGACATTGGGTCTTCTGCACAGTTTGACTTAAAACCGGCAGAACCGCCAAATCCAAAAAGACTCCAAATCCAACCAGAAGGGTCATCACATTGATGTAAACAGTCAGCAGATTCAGCCAGATGAGCACTCCCCAGCTAGCCGCCAGGCGCAGTGTTTTAAATGGGTTTGCATACGCAGTGTAAAGGGCCTGCATTAAAATTTCCTTGATGCTCTGTGTGGGATACAGTTGCAATACCCCAAAGGCATACAAGCAAATGAGCAGATACGGAACCCACAAGGCCACTGTTACCAAGGCCATACCCTCTGCAAAAACACCTTGTGCTACCCGATTCCAAAACAGGGTGTTGGAACACAGCACCAGGCCACCCAAAGCCAGCAACCAGAACAAACCGCTGGCTTTTTTGCCATACTGCCGGAACCCTTGCCAAAACAACTCACTGATTGGCAGCTCACTGCCCATGCGACGTTCAAGCAAGGCATGGTACAATGCTCCGGTAGATGCTCCCAACGTAACAATGGGCAGACTGCATACCAGCCAAAGCAGATGTGCTATAACCCGGTCAGAAAACCGCTTTAACGCTTGGTAAATCATACCGTCATAACCCAACATGACAAAACCTCCTTATAGAATGGATTCGGCTTTTTTCGCCTGAAAGAATCAGCCCTTCACGCCGCCAGCCGAGATTCCGTCCACAAACTGGTTCTGGGCCGCAAAGAACACCAGCAACGAGGGGATGATGGAAATCAGAGAAACCGCCAGAATACGGTTCCAGTCAAAGCCTACATCCGCATCCATGGACAGCTTTACAAAAATGGTTGCCGGGTACAGTGCCGGGCTCTTTACATACAGAAGCGGCCCCATAAAGTCGTTGGAGGACCACATAAACTGGAACAAAGCACAGGACACCATGGCAGGCTGCAACATGGGAGCCAGCACTCGGGTCAGCACACCCCACTCGTTGCAACCGTCAATTTTTGCGGCCTCGTCCAGCTCCTTGGGAACATTGCGCAAAAACTGAATGAGCATAAAGACAAAGTAGGTATCCACTGCAAACAAGGTGGGTACAATCAGTGCCAGGTAGAAGGGAGAGTCCACCCAGCCCAGCTTGGTGAACAAGGCATACTGGGGCACGTTCAGCACCACCTGGGGCAAAAACAGGGTGCTCATCAGCACCGCAAACAGCAGATCCCGGCCCTTAAAATGAAACCGACCAAAGCCGTAAGCTGCCAGGGTTGCGGAACCCACCGTAAAGACCACCTTGGGCAAAACGTACTTAAAGGTGTTCAGCATGGCCTGCAACAGGTTAATCTGTCCGCCGTAGTCGTTAAAGGCATTTTGGTATCCGTTCAGGGTTGGTTCGTAGGGAATCAGACCAATGTTGGTGAAGATTTCCGCATTGGATTTAAAAGTTGCGCTCACCATCCACAGCAGAGGGTAAATCATAATCAGGCCGACGATGATTAACACGGCATACCGCAGAAAGGTGGTAAATGCTTTGCTTTTTCCTGTAACCATTACTTCTTCCTCCCGTCTTCATCGCCGTAGTATACCCAGTATTTCTGGCTGAGGAAAGCAACCAGCGACAGAATCATTACAATGATAAACAGAACCCATGCCATGGCACTGGACATGCCCATCTCATAGGTCTTAAAGGCTCGGTTGTAAATCAGCAGAGAAATCAAGGTGGTGGAGTTAAGCGGGCCGCCCTGGGTGATAACGTAGGGGCCGTTGAACTCCTGGAATGCCTGAACCAGCTGGGTAATCAGGTTGTAGAAAATTACCGGGGTAATCATGGGCACGGTAATCGAGATAAACTGCTTCCACTTGCTGGCGCCATCAATGGTGGCAGCTTCGTACAAATCCGTGGGGACGCTTTTCAATGCGGCCAGGAAGATAACCATGGCGGAACCAAACTGCCATACACGCAACAAGGAGATAACAAACAAAGCCCAGTTGGGGTCGCTGAGCCAGTTGGGCCCTGCAATGCCAAATACCGCCAGAATCGAGTTAATAAGACCGTCATCCCGGAAAAGGGATTTCCACAGCACGGCAATGGCAATGGAACCACCCAGGATGGAAGGAATGTAGTAAGCGGTACGGAATGCGTTCACGAACTTAATTTTAAAGTTCAGGATATACGCAATGAAAAGCGCCGCACACAGTTTCAGGGGAACCGTGATAAAAGCGTATTTCAGGGTTACACCAAAGGCCCGCAGGATGTCCGGGTCACTGAAAATCTTTTGATAGTTCATCAGACCCCATTCGCTGATGCCTTTGAACAGGTGATAATCGGAAAAACTGTACACCAGAGAGGACAACATGGGATACAGCTTAAAAATCAGAAAACCAATAATCCAGGGCAGGATAAAAAACCAGCCCATATATCCCCGCTCCAGCTTTCCCCTTTTATTTTTTTTGCTCGTGGCGGGGGCTGTCTTTGGATTTATTTTGGCGGCTACTGCCATAAACTTGCACCTCCCATATGAAGAAAAGCTGTGCTGCCGGGCCATCGGGCCAACAGACAGCACAGCCGACAATTACATTTTAAATTACTTGTTCAGCAGTTCGGTAATGCCCGAAACCAGCTCAGCAGCACCTTGTGCTGTATCCAGCTCGCCGTAGCTTACCTTTGCCATAACCTTGTAGTAAACGCCATCCGGGTTGGACTTCAGTGCGTTGTCCTCAAACAAGGGATCCAGGCTAAACTGGCACCACTCCATTACCTTGGCGTTTGCTTCGGATACATTGGCGTCCAGCAGATTGTTCTCGGTACATACCTTCAGGGCATTCTGGTTGGCAGGTACACCGCGCTCGGAAGCCATAATCTTGGCGCCTTCGTCCTCGCCCAGCAAGAACTGCATCAGCAGAGCGGCCTCGCGGGGATGCTCGCTGTTGGCGGAGATTGCAAATGCCATGGAAACCTTGGTGAAACCACCCTGATAATCGCCGATATCGCTGAGGAACTCGCCTACCACAATCTCGGATTCGGGAGCAGCCTTGATGAACTTGCTGGCAGAGGAATCCCACTCGAAGATGCCTGCATAATGGCCGTCAATCCAGTTCTGGTTTTTATCCAGAGAATCGGCGCCGTCACCTGCAATCTTCTTAAGGGTGGGGATTACATGCTCCTGCTCCATCTTAGCCAGAACATCCAAGCCTTCCTTAATCTCTGCTTCGGTGTAGTTCAGCTTGCCTTCGGTGACCCAGGGCTTGCCGTATACGGATTCTAAGTAGTAAACCATGAAAATCATCCGGTCGTACTCGCCCATTGCCATGGGATAGTAGCCATCGCCCAGTTTCTCTTTAAAGACAGGGCCTGCAGCCATCAAGTCTGCAAAGGTTTTAGGTGTTTCCAGTCCGGCCTGCTCAAAGGTGGTCTTGTTCCAGTAGAAGATACGGCCGGTCAGTGCAACGGGAACTGCTTGCAGGTTGTTGCCGTTGACAGTACACTGATCCAAATCTGCCTGCTTCCATTGGGTCAAATCCACCACATCGGATACGGTATTCAAATCCAGGAAGGAGCTGCCGTCCGAGCTGTAAGAGGTAATCCAGTTCCAGTTAATCTGCATCAGGTCGGGAGCGGTTTGGCTCATCAACTGGGTGGACACGTTCTCTTCCCAGCCGCTCCAGGCACCAAACTCCGCTTTTACGGTGATGTTGGGGTATTTGTCCATAAAGGCTTCGATTGCCTCCTGGGTTGCAGCGTGACGAGAGTCACCGCCCCACCAGGAGAAACGCAGGGTTACAGGCTCGGAACCCGGCTCGGCAGCCTGAGTGCTGCCGCTGTTAGCCCCACTGTTGGTGGAGGGCTGACTGGAAGCAGAGTCGCCGCCACAGCCGGCCAGCATACCGCCAGCCATCGCCAGCGACAGGAACAATGCCGCAGCTTTCTTGAATTTCATAACCAAAATCCTCACTTTCCTCTTTTCTGTCATAACCGTTCTGGTATGATCAACACAGAAATTTCGGTGCACCATCTCTATGCTTTCATTTTATCAGACTGAATTTTAAAAAAAAGTTCTAAATTTGCTAACCTGCTTCAAAAAGAACAAATCTTGTCCAATGCCCGTCCATTTTAACGCAAAATAACCAACTTATTCTTAACTCGTTATTCTTTTTTGGTCATATATCACAACAAAATGCTTCATTTTTTGTGTTACTTCACCTATGCGGCTTTTTGTCCATCTTAATAACCGCAAAACTTTGCCTGCATTGATCGCTGTCTAGGGATAAAAACTTTCAAAAAATAAAATATTGCAATCAGCTATTGACAACCCAAAATTCTGGTGCTATCATCTCAGATAATTTAACACTTCAAACCGTTGAAGCAGAGATAACGGCAATCATGCCTTTACACAGAGCCCGTGATGCTGAGAGTCGGGTAAGAAACAAGTTGTCAAATGGACCGCTGAGGGCGCAGTGAAATGTGACATGCACAAAGTATTCTGCGACGTTGCAGGCAGACGTGATTTGCCGGGGATATAATGGGTATCCTGCTAAGTGCATAGGGTCATTCCTATGAATCAAGGTAGCACCGCGGATAAGTGTTTTTATTCGTCCTTGACAGAGAGTATTGTTCTGTCAGGGGCGTTTTCTGTTTTAAAACTCCTTTGACAGTGATACGTCAAAGGAGTTTTTGTTGGTTTGTTGGGAGGTATAGATTATGAACATTTCGCCAAGTCTTCGTGATGTGAAAGAAATCGCCGCCACCGGTATATATAGTGTACTGCCGGTCAGCCTTGAAATTTTTTCGGATTTCACCACACCCATTGAAACAATGCGGATATTGAAAAATGTATCCACCCATTGCTATATGCTGGAATCTGCACAGGCAAACGAAACCTGGGGCCGTTATACATTCCTGGGGTTTGACCCCAAGCTGGAAATCACCTGCATGGATGGAGAAATGAAAGCCGGCAATTTTAAGGTAAAAACGGATAACCCATCCCACTATCTCCGTCAGATTCTTGCCGATTACAAAAGCCCCCGCTTTGATTATCTCCCCTCCTTTACAGGTGGGCTGGTGGGATACTTCTCCTATGATTATCTGGGCTATAGCGAGCCGGCGGTGCGATACGATGTGGAAAACAGTGAGGGCTTCAAGGATGTTGACCTGATGCTTTTTGATAAGGTCATTGCCTTCGACCATCTTCGCCAGAAGATTATTCTGATTGTCAACATGCCGCTGGATGATGTTGAGGTAAGCTACAACAAAGCAGTTATGGAATTAAATCGGCTGGTGGAACTTCTCCGGCATGGTGCAAAAAAGAATGAGCCTAGCGGAAAGCTGCTTGGCCAGGTTACCCCCCTATTCAACAAAGAACAATTCTGCGGCATGGTGGAAAAAGCAAAGCATTATATTCGGGAGAGAGACATCTTCCAGATTGTGCTTTCCAACCGGCTGAGCGCCCCCTTTGAAGGCAGTCTCTTCAACTCCTACCGTGTGCTCCGCACCATCAACCCCTCCCCGTATATGTTCTATTTCTCAGGCACGGATGTGGAAGTTTCAGGTGCTTCCCCCGAAACCTTGGTTAAGCTGGAAAACGGCGTACTGCACACCTTCCCTCTTGCCGGAACAAGACCAAGAGGCAAAACCGACGAGGAGGACAAAGCACTGGAAGAAGAGTTGCTTGCGGACGAAAAGGAACTTGCCGAACACAATTCGAGCCTGTCAACTGATTGCCCAGCTGGAAAACAACAAGCGTGGCATCTATGGCGACGCCATTGGATACATCGACTTCACCGGCAATATGGACACCTGCATTGCAATCCGCTGTGCCTATAAGAAAAATGGAAGGGTGTTTGTGCGGAGTGGTGCCGGCATTGTGGCGGATTCTGTTCCTGAAAAGGAATTTCAAGAGTGCTTCAACAAAGCCATGTCCTCTTTAAAGGCACTGCAACTTGCACAGGAGGTGGAATTATGATTTTACTGATCGACAACTACGATAGTTTTTCCTATAACCTGTACCAGTTCATTGGCGAGATTGACTCGGATATTAAGGTCATCCGCAACGATGAGCTGACGGTTGATGAAATTAAGCAATTAAACCCCAGCCGGATGATCCTCTCCCCTGGTCCTGGAAGGCCGGAAGGCGCAGGGGTGATTACGGAGGTTGTAAAAACACTAGGAAAAGAGATTCCAATTTTAGGTGTTTGCCTTGGTCATCAAGCAATCTGTACCGCATTTGGTGCAACCATCACCTATGCTGTGGATGTGAGTTCCGGCATTGAAACCGATGGACTCAAAGATACATACAAAATGGCAGAATTTGTTGCCGCTGTCAGAAAGGAAGGACAGATATGACAAATCCAAATGGACGCTTTGGCATTCACGGCGGCCAGTATATTCCGGAAACCCTGATAAATGCGGTGATTGAACTGGAGCAAACCTATAACCACTATAAGAATGACCCGGAATTCAACAGAGAGCTTACCGAACTTTTCAATGAATATGCGGGTAGACCGTCACGGCTGTACTTCGCTGAGAAAATGACCAAAGACCTGGACGGTGCAAAAATTTACCTGAAGCGTGAGGATTTGAACCACACCGGAGCACATAAAATCAACAATGTTCTGGGTCAGGCACTTCTGGCAAAAAAGATGGGTAAAACACGTCTGATTGCGGAAACGGGTGCCTGTCAACATGGTGTGGCCACAGCCACCGCCGCCGCTTTGATGGGTATGGAATGCGTGGTATTTATGGGCGAGGAAGATACAATTCGACAAGCACCGAATGTGTACCGCATGCGTTTGCTGGGTGCGCAGGTGATTCCTGTAAAGACAGGTACAGCCACATTAAAGGACGCTGTATCCGAGGCAATGCGTGAATGGACTTCCAGAATCAGCGATACCCATTATTGCCTTGGCTCTGTTATGGGGCCTCACCCATTCCCTGCCATCGTTCGTGATTTTCAGTCCGTTATTTCCAAGGAAATTAAGGATCAGATTCCCCAGAAAGAAGGCAGACTGCCCGATGCGGTTATCGCTTGTGTAGGCGGCGGCTCCAACGCCATTGGCAGCTTCTATCATTTGATCCCGGATGAAGGTGTTCGCTTAATTGGCTGTGAAGCGGCCGGCCGAGGTGTTGATACCTTTGAAACGGCGGCCACAATTTCCACGGGTAAAGTCGGAATTTTCCACGGTATGAAGTCCTATTTCTGTCAGGACGAATACGGTCAGATTGCGCCCGTTTATTCCATTTCCGCCGGGCTTGACTATCCCGGTGTTGTTCCGGAACATGCTCATCTGTACGACATTGGCAGAGCGGAATATGTTCCTGTAACCGATGAAGAAGCGGTAAACGCATTTGAATATCTTGCCAAGACCGAGGGCATTATTCCCGCAATTGAATCGGCTCACGCTGTAGCACACGCAATGAAAATTGCCCCCACAATGGATAAGGATAAAGTTATTGTAATCACCATATCCGGCAGAGGCGACAAAGACTGTGCCGCCATCTCCCGGTACAGAGGGGAGGATATCCATGAGTAACATCAAAAAAGCATTTGAGAACGGAAAGGCTTTCATCGCCTTTATTACCTGCGGCGATCCGGATCTGGAAACCACCGCTGCCGCTGTCCATGCCGCTGTGGAAAATGGCGCTGACCTTATCGAGCTGGGAATCCCGTTCTCTGACCCAACCGCCGAGGGGCCTGTGATTCAAGGGGCAAACCTTCGTGCGTTGAACGGCGGTATTACCACAGATAAAATTTTTGCCTTTGTCAAAGAACTTCGGAAGGATGTAACAGTCCCCATAGTCTTTATGACCTATGCCAATGTTGTGTTCTCTTATGATGCGGACCGCTTTATCTCCACCTGTAAAGAGATTGGCATTGACGGGCTTATCCTGCCGGATGTTCCTTTTGAGGAAAAAGGAGAATTCTTGCCGTTCTGCCACAAATATGGTGTTGATTTGGTGTCCCTGATTGCACTCACATCCGAAAACCGGATTGCCATGATTGCAAAGGAAGCGGAGGGGTTCTTGTATATTGTTTCCAGCCTAGGCGTGACAGGTACAAGAAGCGAGATTAAGACAGACCTTTCTTCCATTGTGAAGGTGGTAAGAGAAAATACCGATATTCCCTGTGCCATTGGGTTTGGAATTTCCACACCAGAGCAAGCAAAGAAAATGGCAGATCTTTCTGACGGTGCTATCGTTGGTTCGGCAATTATAAAGCTGCTGGAAAAGCACGGCAAAGAAGCACCTAAACACATAGGCGAGTATGTGAAGTCGATGAAAGAGGGGCTGTCAAGCTAAAACAAATAAGCGCCGGACGTGGGGTATATCTCTCACGTCCGGCGCAATCCTTAGTAAAATTATTGATTGGCTCGGTCACATCTCACGGCCCTGTCATTGCCATTATAATTTAAGGACGTTCGTTTTCTTCTTCATTTTACCGCCCCTGTTTTAGTACAAATCTCAATCTGTAGTTAAAACTTTCATGCAAAGGTTAATCTTCGATTGTTACGTTGATTTGTCCTGCACTTTGTATTGCAATTTCAGTCTCATCCATATACTACGGTTTTTGCGGCAAAAACTACATCAATCTTAAAATTCCCGAAAACAAGAAAAAGCACAGACAAAATGTCCATGCTTTTTGAGCCGATATAAGATATTCTTTGTATAAAACACATCTTATATCTTTATTTGGTGGAGATGGCGGGAATCGAACCCGCGTCCGAAAAGAAGTCCATGAGAGTATCTCCGGGTGCAGTTTGTCTACAACATTCCCTTTGTGACAAGCCGGCAAACAGGCTGAAAC
>JAHLFP010000062.1 GCA_018883715.1 Candidatus Allofournierella pullistercoris
GTGATGATTGACCCTGGCCACGGTGGCCGAGACAAAGGGGCAGAAGGGCTGAACATGCAGGAGTATGAGATGACCTGGCGCACGGCCCAGGAGCTTATGAACCTGCTGGAACAGGACAAGCGTTTTACCCCGGTACTTAGCATTACGGAAAGTGAATCCCAAGACCCGGACATGCCCCGTGTTACCCCCACCCAGCGGGCAGAGCGTGCCCGGGAGAGAGGGGCGGATTTGATGTTCTCCATCCATGGAAATTCCGCATTTTCTCAGGATATACGGGGGTTTGAGTGCTATCCCATCCCCCCAGGACGGGAGCACCACCAAAAGAGCATGGACCTGGCATTCCTGTTAGGGGAACAATTTGCCTCGGCGGGTGCCTCCCTGCGGGGCACTTCTGGGGTGCGGTATATCTATTACGATGCGCTGGACAACAAACGGGTGGTGGAAATTTCCGACAACAGCGTCCAGACGGATTTAAGCTTTACCGTGCTGGAGGATTCCGGCTGTCCCGCGGTGCTGGTGGAACAGTGCTTTATCACAAATTACGAGGATATCGCCATGTTTGCCAGCGAGGAAGGCTGTAAACAGTCCGCCCGTCTTTACTATAACGCCATCTGTGCTTGGTATGAAAACCAGGCAAATTCTCAGCAAACCACCTGAGCCTTTTGTGCCCCGGTCATGGGCGAAACCCGTAGGAAAATAGAATTTTTTTGGTTGACAGTGGCCGGAACAATTAGCTATACTAAATAGGTAAAATGACCGAAACAAGGCGTAAGCGGGGCAAACGCTCGGCTTGCGCTCTTTTTGTCGTTTACCTGCTATTCTTTATAAGAAACCAAAGCAAGGAGGAGTGAAACGGTTTTATGTACAAGCAATTAGCAAAATCCATCCGGGAGTACAAGAGCGTTTCCATCAAAGCGCCGGTGTTCGTGGCACTGGAGTCCTTGATGGAATGTATGATCCCCTTTTTGATTGCAACGCTGGTGAATGAAATCAAGGCTGGTTGCAGTTTTGAAACCATCTTATTGTATGGAGCGGGGCTTCTGGTGCTGGCAGGTTTGTGCCTGTTGTTCGGTGTACTCGCCGGCTTTATGGCGGCCACTGCATCCAGTGGATTTGCCCGCAACCTGCGCAAGGACCTGTTCTATCGCATTCAGGATTTTTCCTTCGAGAATATTGATAAATTCTCCGCATCGTCCCTTGTAACCCGTATGACCACCGACGTGACCAACGTGCAGAATGCCTATATGATGATTATTCGTGCAGGCATTCGCTGCCCCATGATGCTGATTTTTTCCTTTATCATGGCATTCTTGATGGGCGGACGCATGGCGCTTATCTTCCTTGCGGTGGCTCCGGTTCTGGGATTTGGCCTGTTCTTTGTAATCCGCAAGGTAATGCCCATCTTCCGCAGTGTGTTCCAGAAATACGACAACCTGAATGGTTCCATCCAGGAAAATATTCAGGGTATGCGGGTGGTAAAATCCTATGTACGACAGGATTTTGAAAAGAAAAAGTTCGAGAAAGCTGCCCAGGAGGTATGCGCCGACTTTACCCGTGCAGAGAAGATTCTGGCCATCAACAACCCCTTGATGCAGCTGTGCATGTACACGGTTGTGGCCTTTGTAATGTCCTTTGGTTCTTACACCATCATCAGCAGCATGGGCGTTGACCTGGATGTGGGGCAGCTGTCCGCTCTTTTGACCTACGGCTTCCAGATTCTCAGCAGCTTGATGATGTTCTCCATGGTATTTGTTATGATTACCATCGCAACCGAGTCTGCCGAGCGTATTGTGGAGGTTCTCAGCGAGAACAGCACCCTCACCAGCCCGGAAAACGGTGCTACCCAGGTGAAGGACGGCAGTGTGGACTTTGAGGATGTAAGCTTCAAGTACTCCAAGCATGCAGAGCGGATGGCGCTGAGCAACATCAACCTGCATATCAAGAGTGGCGAAACCATCGGTATCATTGGCGGCACAGGTTCTTCCAAGTCCTCCCTGATTCAGATGATTAGCCGTCTGTACGATGCCACCGAAGGTGTGGTGAAGGTTGGCGGCCGGGATGTGCGGGAGTACGACCTGGAAGCCCTGCGTGACCAGGTGGCAGTGGTACTGCAAAAGAACGTGCTGTTCAGCGGTACGATTAAGGAAAACCTGCGCTGGGGTAACCCCAACGCAACGGATGAAGAGATGGAAGAGGCTTGCAAACTGGCCTGCGCCGACGAGTTCATCCAGCGCTTCCCGGAGAAATACGATACATACATCGAACAGGGCGGAAGCAACGTGTCCGGTGGTCAGAAACAGCGTCTGTGCATTGCCCGGGCACTGCTGAAGAAACCCAAGATTTTGATTCTGGACGACTCCACCAGTGCGGTGGACACCAAGACCGATGCCCTGATTCGTAAGGGGTTTGCTCAGTTCATTCCCGACACCACCAAGATTATCATTGCCCAGCGTGTTGCCTCGGTGGAGCAGGCAGATCGGATTGTGGTCATGGATGGAGGTACTATCTCTGCGGTGGGTACCCATGAAGAACTGCTGAAAACCAATCAGATTTATCAAGAGGTTTACAACTCTCAGAACAAGGTAGGTGATGACGATGCACGGTAAACTTCAGGTGAATAAAAAAGGTACGCTCTTGCGGATTTTCAAGACGCTGTTTTCCTTTTATCCGGTGATGATGCCCCTTGTGGTGGTTTGCATCCTGTTCAGCGCCATCGTCAGCTCTCTGCCCTCGGCATTCATGCAGAACGTGATTGCTTTGGTGGAAAAATACTGGGCCACCGGTGACTGGGACGGCGTATCGGGCGAGATTTTAGGCCTGGTGGGACTGCTTGTGGTCCTGTATGTGCTGAGCTTGATTTCCGCCTTTGCCTACACCCGGATGATGGCAATCATCACCCAGGGTTTTTTGAAAAAACTGCGTGTTAAGATGTTCAGCCGGATGCAGGATTTGCCCATCCGCTATTTTGATACCAACAACCACGGCGACATCATGAGCTATTACACCAACGACATTGATACCCTGCGTCAGATGGTGTCCCAAAGCTTCCCCCAGACCCTGATTACCCTGGTTTCCATCAGCACCATCACGGTGATTATGCTGTATTACAGCATCTGGATGAGCCTGGTTGTGGTGGCAGGTGTTGCCCTGATGCTGGTGGTAACCCGGAAAATTGGCGGCAACTCTGCCAAGTTCTTTATCCATCAGCAGCAGGCCATGGGCCACATGGAAGGCTATGTGGAAGAGATGATGAACGGCCAGAAGGTGGTTAAGGTCTTCTGCCACGAGGAAAAAAGCAAGCAGGATTTTGATAGCTGGAACGACGAGCTGTTCCAGGCTTCCGAAAGCGCAAACCGCTATGCCAACATTCTGGCTCCCGTGCTGAACAACATGGGCAACCTGATGTATGTGCTGGTGGCGGTGGCAGGTGGCTTTTTCCTCACCACCGGCCTGCCCAACCTGAGTTTTTCCGGCCTTGCCTTTGGTATCAGCATTGCGGTGCCTTTCCTGAACATGACCAAGCAGTTCTGCGGTAACATCATGCAGGTTTCCCAGCAGATTAACGCTGTGGTTATGGGGCTGGCAGGTGCACAGCGGGTGTTCACCCTGCTGGACGAAGAGCCGGAGCAGGACGAGGGTTATGTTACCCTGGTGAATGCCAAGGAGGATGCACAGGGCAATCTGGTGGAATGCCAGGAGCGCACCAACGTGTGGGCTTGGAAGCATCCCCACAAAGCAGATGGAACCATTACCTACACCCGCCTGCGTGGTCATGTGGAACTGGAGCATGTGGACTTTGGCTACAACGAAAAGAAAACCGTGCTTCATGATGTGTCCTTGACCGCCCAGCCGGGACAGAAGGTTGCGTTTGTAGGTGCAACTGGTGCAGGTAAAACCACCATCACCAACCTGATTAACCGTTTTTATGACATTCAGTCGGGTAAAATCCGCTATGACGGCATCAACATCCGCAAGATTAAAAAGGCGGATTTGCGCCGTAGCATGGGCATTGTGTTGCAGGACACCAACCTGTTCACCGGAACCGTGATGGAAAACATCCGGTACGGCAACCTGGATGCGGCAGATGAAGAGTGCATTGCTGCTGCAAAATTGGCAGGTGCCCATGATTTCATTACCCGTCTGCCGGAGGGGTATAACACCATGCTCACCGGAAACGGTGCAAACCTGTCCCAGGGTCAGCGCCAGCTGATTGCCATTGCCCGTGCTGCCGTGGCAGACCCCCCGGTTATGATTATGGACGAGGCCACAAGCTCCATTGATACCCGCACCGAAGCCATTGTGCAGGCGGGTATGGATGCCTTGATGACTGGCCGCACCGTGTTCGTCATCGCCCACCGCCTGTCCACCGTTAAGAATGCGGACAGCATCATGGTGCTGGAGCAGGGACGAATCATCGAGCGTGGCAGCCATGAAGAGCTGATTGCCCAAAAAGGCCACTATTACCAGCTTTACACCGGCGCATTTGAACTGGAGTAAGGCAAGCGGGCTTGTAAAATCTAAAAGAGAACCCCGTGATGTTCGACCATACATCACGGGGTTCTTTGTTGTTTACATTATTTAACGAAGGTACAAGAAGGAAAAAGTGGAGGGTTTGTATTACAAAAGCTTTTAAATCGGGGATGCCGACACGAAGACCTGTTTGCGGGTAGACTTCTTAATCTGCGAGCATTTGATAAGCGGGATAAACTAGCGGCATATAGTCAACAAAATGGAATCTGTTCTCTTTGTAGAAAGCATTTTGAATTTGATGAAATGGAGGGTGACCATATTATTCCTTGGAGTAAGGGTGGGCAAACAACGCCTGACAATTGTCAGATGCTCTGTAAGTCTTGCAATGCGAAAAAAACAGATAAATATTAATGTAGGCTACATGCCAACTTCAAATTTAGCCAAGAAGCTGCTGGAGGTTTTGCGTCCCCATTTGGGGGCGCTTTTTTAATGGGCAAACAGCAAATAGCAGCAGGATTTTACACAAACCTAACAAAACCATGCAAGCGGATTTTGCAAAGGGTTTTGTATAATAAGCTCGTACCCCAGTGGGGTGTACTTAAGCGGAAACCCAATTTTACATGAGGAATAGAGGTCTTTTAGCAGGGCTGAAAGACGAGGGAAAGGGAGTTAAGAACATGAAAAAGATGAAGAAACAAACCTTTGCATTTGCCGCTGCGGCTATGATGATTGCGGGCCTGGCAGGCTGCTCCAGCGATAATGGCGCATCCACCGGCACCTCCACCCCTGCATCCACTGGCGCAAGCTCCAGTGCTGCTTCTGTGGTAGCAACCATTTCCGGCTCTGTAGCAACCGGTGGTTCCACCAGCGTGGAGAAGGTCATCGGCGCCCTGAGCGAAGCTTTTATGGAGAGCAACGAAAAGGTAACCATTACCTATGATCCCACCGGTAGCGGTGCAGGTATCACCGGCGCAACCGACGGCACTCTGGACATTGGTCTGTCCAGCCGTGCACTGAAGGACACCGAGCTGGCAAACGGCCTGGTAGAGACTACCTTCGCACTGGACGGCATCGCCATCGTGGTAAACCCCGCTAACACCGTGGAAGATTTGAGCCTGGAGCAGATTGCAAAGCTGGCAACCGGCGAAATCACCAACTGGAAAGACGTTGGTGGCGAGGACCAGCCTGTGGTTCTGGTAGGCCGTGAGGCTGGTTCCGGTACCCGTGACGGCTTCGAGAGCATCGTAGACGTAGAGGACGCCTGCAAGTACGAGCAGGAGCTGACCAGCACCGGCGCTGTTATGGCCGCTGTGGCAGCAAACCCCAACGCTTTTGGTTATGTGTCCCTGGCTTCTGTGGATGATTCTGTAAAGGCAATCACCGTAGACGGTGTAGCCGCCAGCGAAGCAACCGTGCAGGATGGCACTTACAAGATTCAGCGTCCCTTTGTGTTCGTAACCAAGCAGGACACCCCCCTCAGCCCTGCTGCTCAGGCATTCTTTGACTTCGCTCTGAGCGAGGATGCACACGAACTGGTTCGTCTGGCAGGTGCTGTGCCTGTTGTAAAGTAAGAAGGTCAATGGCCTTCGGCCCGGCTTTCAATGCGTCGGTATAGCCGACCAAACATAACAACAACTGGATCAGTCGCCGGAACAGCACGCCTACCCCTAAAGGGAGCAGTAACAAGGATGTTTCGGCGACTTTTTTGCGGGTCGATGTGATTTACAGGAAACGAGAGGAAGACAGATGAAGGTAAAACAACAAGTGGAACGCATTATGAATGCAGTGTTTCTTCTGTGTGGCATGGTCAGCATTGCGGCTGTGGCATTGATTACCCTGTACATGATTTGGGCGGGTCTGCCTGCTATTATTGAGGTTGGCCCCGTGGACTTTTTGTTTGGCACGGTGTGGAAATCCACTGCCGCTGACCCCAAGTTCGGCATTCTGCCCTTTATCCTCACCAGCGTGTGGGGCATGGTGGGTGCTCTGCTGTTGGGTGTTCCCGTGGGTGTGCTCACCGCTGTGTTTTTGGCAAAGCTGGCCCCGGAAAAGCTGGCCAATCTGGTTCGCCCTGCGGTGGAACTGCTGGCAGGTATCCCCAGCGTAGTGTACGGCTTGATTGGTATGATCGTGCTGGTGCCTGCGGTGATGGATTTCTTTAAACTGAAGAGCGGCAGCAACCTGTTCAGCGCAATTCTGGTGCTGACCATTATGGTTCTGCCCAACATTATCTCGGTAAGTGAAACCGCCCTGCGTGCTGTACCCAAGGAATACGAGGAAGCAAGCCTGGGCCTTGGTGCAACCTGGATTGAAACCGTATTCCGGGTGAGCATTCCCGCCGCTCGCAGTGGTATTGTGGCCGGTATCGTACTGGGTGCAGGTCGTGCTGTGGGTGAAGCCATGGCGGTTATGATGGTGGCAGGTAACGTGGCAAACATGCCCGGCCTGTTCAAGAGCGTTCGATTCCTGACCACTGCGGTTGCCAGCGAGATGAGCTACGCCGCCGATGGAAGCCTGCAAAAACAGGCACTGTTCAGCATTGGTCTTGTACTGTTTGTCTTTATCATGCTGATTAACTGGGGACTACATAAATTTTTGAAACGAGGTGAAGACCAGTGAACCATGCTGCAAAACGACGGCTTAAGGGCCAACTGTGCCAAGGTGCGGTGTATTTTTGCGCCTTCCTGACCGTGGCTGTGCTGGTGAGCATCCTTGGATATATCTTTGTCCGGGGTCTGCCCGAAATTAGCTGGGAGCTGGTTTCCACAAAACCCAGCATTCTGCGGGATACCATTGGTATTTTACCCAATATCCTGAATACACTTTATATGATTCTGCTTACTCTGCTTGTGGCGTTGCCTCTGGGCGTGGGTGCGGCAGTTTATCTGACCGAGTATGCCACCAGCCGCAAGCTGATTCGGGTAGTAGAGTTCGCCACCGAAACCCTGGCAGGTATCCCCAGCATCATCTATGGTCTGGTGGGTATGCTGGTGTTCGTGCAGATTCTGGGCTTTAATGTGAGCCTGTTGAGCGGTAGCTTGACCCTGGTGATTATGATTCTGCCCACCATCATCCGTACCACCCAGGAAAGCCTGAAAACCGTGCCTGTCGGCTACCGGGAAGGCGCAATGGGTCTTGGCGCAACCAAATGGTACATGATTCGCACCATTATCCTGCCCTCCTCTTTGAGCGGCATTATCACCGGTTGCATCCTGGCCATTGGTCGTATCGTGGGCGAGAGTGCGGCACTTCTGTTCACCGCTGGCTCCGCCACCGTTATCGCATCCAACATGTTTGAGGCATACACCCGTGGCGGCGGTAGCCTGTCCGTGGCACTGTACATCTATGCCTCCGAGCGTGGCGAGTTTGAAGTAGCCTTTGCCATTGCGGCAATCCTGCTGATTTTGGTGTTCATCATCAACATGGCAACAAGACTGGTACAAAAGAAATTAAACGGCAAGGAGCAGGGAAAATGAGCAACAATATTATCTTGCAGGCAAAAGATCTGCATCTGTACTACGGCCAGACCGAGGCACTTAAAGGCATTGATTTTGAAATTCAGGAAAAAAAGATTACCGCGCTGATTGGCCCTTCCGGCTGTGGTAAGTCCACCTTTTTGAAAACCCTGAACCGGATGAACGACCTGATTCCCAGCGTGAGCATCACCGGTGAGGTGCTGTTCCAGGGTAAGAACATTCTGGAAAAGGACGTGGACGTGACCCAGTTGCGCCGTCAGATTGGCATGGTGTTCCAGAAGCCCAATCCCTTCCCCATGAGCATCTATGACAACATCGCTTACGGCCCCCGTCTGCACGGCAACCACAGCCGCAGTGAGCTGGATGAACTGGTGGAGCGCAGCCTGCGCGGCGCCGCTCTGTGGGATGAGGTTAAGGATCGCCTGAAAAAGAGCGCCATGGGCCTGTCCGGTGGTCAGCAGCAGCGTCTTTGCATCGCCCGTGCACTGGCCGTACAGCCGGATGTGTTGCTGATGGACGAACCCACCAGCGCACTGGACCCCGGTAGCACCCTGCGCATCGAGGACCTGATGGCAGACCTGAAAAAGGACTACACCGTGGTAATCGTAACCCACAACATGCAGCAGGCCGCTCGTATTTCCGACCAGACTGCGTTCTTCCTGACTGGTAACCTGGTGGAGTACGGCAACACTGGCGATCTGTTCGCAAATCCCAAGGACAAAAAGACCGAAGATTACATCACCGGACGGTTCGGCTAAAAAGGAGGGAGTGTTCACCATGCGTTTGAACTATGAAAATGAGTTGGAGAAGCTGTATGACTCGGTGAAGCAGATGGGTCTGAGCATCGAGGATACCATTGAGCAGACCGGTCGTGCTTTGCAGAAGTTGGACACCGAAGCCGCAAAAAAGATTATTGCTGGAGATGATGCCATTGACCAGATGGAGATGGACATCGAGAAGGCTTGCCTGAATCTGGTTATCACCCAAAGCCCTGTGGCAGGTGACTGGCGCCGGATTGCCTCCATCATGCGTATGATTGCAGACCTGGAGCGAATTGGCGACCATTGCAGTGATATCTCTGAGTATATCCTGAGCATGGCTGAGAACCAGCGGGTGGAACCGCCTGCCCAGCTGGAGAAGATGTTCGGCCTGATGAAGTCCATGATGAACAGCACTGTTTCCGCTTTTGTGGAGCAGGACATGGATAAGGCTCGCAGTGTTATTACCCAGGATGACCTGCAGGATGATTACTTCTTCCAGGTGCGTCAGGAGCTGACCCGCCAGATGCAGGACAATGCCAGCCAGGTGCCCCAGCGTGTGGACCAGCTGATGATTGCAAAATACTTGGAGCGGATGAGCGACCACTGCACCAACCTGTCCGAGTGGGTTATTTATATGGTAAGTGGCGAGCTGGAAACCTGATTTTTTGCTTTCTTCCTAATCTCTAGATTATCCTTTAATAAGTCAGAGGCTTCCCTTTTCCCCCTACTGCATCGGGGAAAGGGGAAGTCTTCTTTTTATTTGTGGAAATTGGGTGGATGGAGCAAAAACTCTTGCCGGTTATTGCTTGCATTTCCTGCAAGATAGCTCTAGAATAAAAGTAAATAAGGTCGGCGGTGTAAATCCGGCCTGTACAGTGGGGTTGTGGAACAGAATTGCGGTGACAGAGCAAATTCCTTTACGGCCAGTGAATGGACGAAGAAGCAACCTCCATTAAGGGAGAGAATAACAATGAATATATGGAATCACAATCGCCGAAAGGCACAGCAGGCGGCCCGGTATGATGTGGCAGCGGAACTGTTGGCCTTTCTGGAGCAGATGAAACAGCAGTATGCCGGGGTGCAAAAACTGCCCAGTTGCAGCAAAGAGGAATTTGTCCTGATGCTCATTGGGGTGGGATTACTGCGAAAGGTGCCGGGCATGCGTCCCACCTTATCCATGGACTTTGACCAGCTGGTGGAAAACCAGGGCGCGGTGCGTACCCACTGTGTACGGAATTACCGACAAGGAGAGCTTGTTGGAGTTCGCTCAGCAGGAGTACATAACCCATGGGGAATACCAGCAGTTTGTCACTTTTTGGGAGGGCAACCCCTGTTTTGATGTGAACCAGCTGCAACCGGGGCCTCGCCACCTGTTTGAAGCCTGCCGGGATTTCGCCAGACTTCTGGCGCCCATTGCGGGGCGACAGGGGTTTGCCGCCTTTGATGTGTCCCAGCAGCTTGCCCTTTGGCGGGTGGGATACGCCGCCGGATGGCTGACCGAAGAGGAATTCTGGGAAAAGGCACTGCCCGCCGCAGACCGAGCCGCCCGCCAGTTCAACAGCTGGATGGCCTATGCCGCAAGCTACCTGTGCGGTGCTTGCTATGATTTGTTCCGGGGGCAGATGCGGGACACCGGGGCAGTGGACAAAATCATGATGCAGGAATATGTGGAGCTGAACACCCGCCTGATGGAGCGGCTGTTTTCCAGCCAGGAATTCTGGGCTGGCCATGGCTGGTATGTAAAGCCCGCCAAACAGTACAAACTGTCCGCCCAGCAAATGCGCTCCCTGCTGGTGGATTACCAGGGGGGAGAGCGGGTGGCCTGCCTTGCCAGCGACCGGATTACGGTGGATGGTGCACCGGCAGGGTATCTGTACCGGGAAAAACCGCTGGATTTGCCGGGAGTACCGGACAGCGGTTGGCGGATTTTTGCAGGGGATGAGGATCAGCAATATCTGGATAACCCAGAGCATTTTGAGTTTTACCACCTGAACACCCTGTGCAACTATGACCCCTCCATTCTGCCGCTGCTGAATGCGGCGGAGGGGACGGCATTCCAGCGGGCAGAGGACGGAAGCTGGCGGGCGAAGCCCCTGTCTTGACAAACCCTCTGGTCAGGGATACCATAAAACAAACAGCGGTTTACCCACCTAAAGGGGGAAACCGGGAATGAGGAACGAGGGTTATGCAAAAACATCTGTATCTTCTCAGCGGCACCGATGCCTTCACCCGTGGTACGCTGGACAATGTGGCACTTGTGGAAAATGCGGTGGGGTTGGACCAATCGGCGGGACGGTATCTGCTGTACGGCTGTTTTACCACCCAGGAAATTTCCTTTCCCGCCTTTCGCCAGCTTGCCATGAGCTGGAATGCATCCACCCCCAAGGGCACAGTGGTGGAGCCACAAGCCAGAGTGCTGGTGGATGGAGTATGGACGGATTGGCTCAGCTTTGGGCGATGGAGTCCCTACATCCAGCGGGAGAGCATCCAGCAAAAGGCGGAAAAACCCGCCTATGTCCAGGGGGATACCCTGTATGTGCCAGCGGGCAAGGCCACCCATGCCCAAATGCGCATCTATCTGTATACCAGCGATGACCAGATAACACCACTGGTGCAGTTGCTGGCGGTGAGTGTTCGCCCGGCGGAATGGCACCCAGAAACTGCTGAGCCATATGGGCGGCTGATTCGATTGCCAGCATACAGCCAGCGCAACCGGGACCCCCAGCTACAGCAGGGCATGAGCGCCGCCATCTGCCTTACCAGTATGATGAACCGATGGGGGCAGGATGCCCTGCCGGAAGAACTGGCCTGGGGAATGTATGATTTTGGACAGGGGGACTGCTTCCACCACGGATTCATGACCGCCCTTGCGGGAAATTATGGGTACATGGCCTACCGGGCTTATCTTTCCCCCCAGCAGGTGTGGGAACTGGTGAAACAGGGCTGTTCCGTGGCCCTGCGCATGAGCTATGCGGCAAGCCAGGACAGCGCCGCCCGGCTGGGATTGCCCCATCTGCCCGATGCATTTGCGGACGGAGAGGATCAGTGCATGATACTCCGTGGGTTTGCCGTGCAGGATAACCAGATTCAGGTATTGGTGAACGACAGCCTTGCCCCCACCGACCGGGAGGCAGAGTGCAGTTACCCCGCTCCTCAGTTCTGGGCGGCCTATACCGGGGAGGCAATCATTATGCAGGGGCGCTGTCCCTCCATGGGCAGGGTGGCCAGCCAGAGAATCCACTGTGGCTTGATTGCAAGCGAGCAGGAGGACTGTTATTGGTTTGAATCCCCCCAAGGAGAAATTTTGCCGCTGGATGGGGAAGCTCTGGGTACACTCTGTTGCACCCAGCAACCGGAAGTGGCCTATGCCACCACCGCCCACAAGCCTTTTTTCTATCTGGAGCGACAACCGGACGGCACAGTCTGCCTGAAAGGGCATCTGGAGCCGGGGCGGCTGACCACTGTTTATGCGGTGCACAAGGATGGTTCCACCTTTGTGGCACAGCTTCGCCCCACCGAAAAACCGGCGGAAAAATCTCCGGAACAGCCGGTGGACACAGAAAATTAAAAAATCCGTGGAACTTTTGCAACATTCCTGTTTTATCCTAAGTAGTAGTAAAAAAACTGGTGAAAAACCAGATTGATAAAAAGGGGGCATTTGCATGAAACGCATTATTACCATTAGCCGAGAGCATTGCACAGGTGGGCTGGAGATTGCCCGTCAGGTGGCAAAGGAACTGGATATTCCTTTCTATGACAAGGAACTGATTCGTCTGGCCGCCAAGGAGAGTGGCCTGTCCGAGGAGTCCATTGCGGCGGTGGAAAAACGGCATTCCACCAGTTTGCTCTACAGCCTGTACACCATGGGCAGTGAACTGCCTTTGAATGACCAGGTGTACATGATTCAGGCCCGGATTATCGAGGATTTGGCCCATCACAGTCCCTGTGTCATTGTGGGACGGTGCGCCGACTATGTCCTGCGGAATCGGTCGGATGTGTTGCGGGTATTTATTCATGCCCCCATGGAATATCGCAAGCAATATGCGGTGGAACATGGGCTGTTTGCAAAGGATGCGGAGTCCCGCATTGTGGAGATGAGCATCGCCAAGGAGGACAAACGGCGGGCAGGGTATTATAACTATTACACCCAAAACCGCTGGGGCGAGGCTCGCTATTACGATTTGTGCCTGAATGCCCAGCTGGGACAGGATGTGTGTGCCGCACTGATTGAAAAAGCGGCCAAAGGCCAGTGAGACGATACCAATCTTGCAGAAGATATGCCATCCCAGCCCTTTGAGGTCTGGGATGGTTTTTAGTGTGGCCTTTTCTTTGTCCTAAAAGTGGCAACTGAAAAAGATGCTGAATTATCCCATTTCGCCTGGAAAGGCTTTGTGGTATAATAAGAAAAACATCCATCGGACTTTACCGAAAGGGTGTAAATCATCTGGAAATGGAGAGATTTCATATGGTACGCATTACCATGGAGAATGGCAAGACCATTGATTTGGAGCTGGACGCACAGGCCGCTCCCATTACCGTGGAAAACTTTTTGAAGCTGGTACAGGACGGCTTTTATGACGGACTGACCTTCCACCGGATTATCCCCGGCTTTATGATTCAGGGCGGTTGCCCCGATGGTACTGGCATGGGTGGCCCCGGTTGGCACATTAAGGGCGAATTTGCTCGCAACGGCTGGAAAAACCCCATCAAGCACACCCGTGGCGTTATCAGCATGGCTCGTGCCATGGACCCCAACAGTGCAGGCAGCCAGTTCTTTATCATGCACGAGGATGCACCCCACCTGGACGGTGGTTATGCCGCTTTCGGCCGTGTGGTGGATGGCATGGATGTGGTGGATGAGATTGCCAACGTGGCAACTGGCTTCCAGGATAAGCCGGTGGAGCCAGTGGTCATCCGTACCATCCAGGTTGTAGAGTGATTACCTGGGCAAAACGCCAGTTTGTGCAGTACCGGGAGCAGATTTCTTATCTGTTCTTTGGTGGGCTTGCAACCCTGCTGAACCTGGTGCTGGCGGTGGTGTTCCGCTGGATGGGATTTTCCACCTTCTGGAATACTCTGCTGGATAACCTTGTTTGCATCCTGTTTGCCTACCTGACCAACCGAACCTGGGTGTTTTGCAGCCAGGTGAAAGGCTGGAAGGCGGTGCAGGAGTTTGCCGCCTTTGTAGGTTGCCGCCTGGGCACCTTGGTGCTGGATGTGGCGCTGATGTGGCTGGGGGTGGACCTGCTGGGGCAACTGGTGGCAGAAAGCTGGCAGGACGGCTGGTTTGTACTGGTAAAGGTTGTGACCCAGGTGCTGGTCATCGCGGGGAACTATCTGTTTTCCAAATGGATTATTTTCCGGCGATAAGCATCCCAGCAATCCAGTGCATCAAATAAGAATAAAAGACCGTATCAATCGAGGATTTTCCCGGTTGGTGCGGTCTTTTTGTTATATACTAAATTCTCAGGCATATTCATTGACAAACAATACTATATAAAATATAATATAGAAAATAAAACAGTAAGAAGGGGGAGGGGCTTATGGCTTTTAACACAGGGGCGGCGCTTCTGGATGCATTGGTACTCAGTGTGGTATCCCGGCAGGATAGCTATGGTTATCGCATTACCCAGCAGGTGCGCCAACTTATGACTTTGAGTGAAAGCACCTTGTATCCGGTACTGCGGAGACTTCAAAAAGAGGACTGTCTGGAAGTGTATGACCAGGAGTATGCAGGACGCAACCGGCGGTATTATCGCATTACCCCAAAGGGCCGGCAGATGCTGGAGGAGTATCGGATTCAGTGGAATGACTATAAACAACGGGTGGACCAAATGTTACAGGAGGAGGAACAGCTATGACCAAGCGGGAGTTTTTAGACCAGCTTTACCGAGAGCTGGCAGATTTGCCAGCAGAGGAACGGCAGGCTGCCATGGAATATTATGAGGAATGTTTTGACGATGTGGGCCCAGCGGGGGAACAAGGGTTGATTGACCAACTGGGAAGCCCCAAAAAGGTTGCTTCCATTATCAAGGCAAACCTGCCCAAAGAACCAACCAGACAAAACACCCAGCAGGGACAGTACACCCCACCTCGAAATGCGGCAAATGGCCAGGTGGTACAGCAGTCTGCCCAGCAGACAGGGGGACAAGGACAGAGTGGTGCGGAGTATATTCCGCCGCCCCAGAGTAAAAAGCAAAAGCGCAAGCGGATTCTTCTTGCTTTCCTTGCAACCGTACTGGTGCTTATGCTGATTCAAGGTGGGGTGAAGCTGGTGTTTGACTATCAGGTGCATGAAGTCTTTATGCCCACACGCTCGGAAGACTACACATCCATGTTGCAGTCCGCTTTGCAGAGTGGGCGGGTGGAGCGCATCCAGCTGGAAGCAAAGCAGGGCGAGGTGGAAATTTCCCAAGGGGACAATGTTTCCATGCTCTATGAAGGAAAAGCATTGCGCCCGGTGAATATCAAGCTGGAAAACGGTGCCCTAGTTATCAAAATGGGCCGAAGCAACAGCAACCAGTTGGAGCTGGTTCTGCCCCGGGAGATTTCCAACCTGAACTTAGAGATGGACGTGGGCAACTTGACCCTGGAACAGCTGGATGTGGAGCATCTGTATGCCAGCATGGATATGGGATCGCTAAAGATGAGGGATGTAAACTGCGGCCGGCTGGACACCGAGGTGGACATGGGTAATCTGGAGATGAGTAATGTGAATGCGGCGGAACTTCAGATGGAAGTGGCAATGGGTGACATTGAAGCCCAGGCAGAGGTAAGCCGTAGCGTATACATTGACGTGGATATGGGCGATGCCACCCTGGTGATGAGCGAGCCGGAAAACTATGGATGGAATGTGGAGAATGACTTTGGAAGCGTAAGCTTGTATGGTATGGGTATCAATGGAATGACGGCACCCCAGCAGGGCGGTGTGTACTTTGATATTTCCTGTGATATGGGCAGTGTGGAGGTAATTGCGCCCCGCTAAGGGTTGGTTTTTACCCTTTAGCAGTAAGGAATTTCCACGGAGCACGGGGGATTTTAAGCCCTGTCCAAAAGAGTAAGTTAATATAAAACAAAAAACCGCCCTGCTTGATGCAAGGCGGTTTTTGCTTTTAATTCAGAACGAAGCGATAGACAAAAAATCCAGGTTGGCTTCCGTCGTCTGTTGCGGACGGATAGGCGAGATAAACCGCGGTATAGCCGTTCTCTGGCAGGACAGCCATAGCCTTGTAGTCGTCTGTGTCGTACAAGTCAGATAGAGTGCCGTTGTTGTAGTCCCGGTTCAGTGCTTCCTCCACCATGCCCCAGAGGATTTCTGACTGTTCCGGGGTCAAAAAATAGTCATTCGCCTTTGCTGTGCTGGGCAAAGCCAGGGAAGCTTTGTCCGCATAGACAAGGAGAGGAGCATCTGTGATGGAAATGGCGGGAGCAAGATTGTTTTGCTCGGCAGGAACGGGAGCAGACCGTCCGGCAATGGCCCCGGCGGTTGCAGGCTGAGCAGCGGCGTTGGGCTCCCCGGGCCAGGCCACAAGGCAGAGTGCCAAAGCCGCACAGCATGCCAACGGTGCGGCGTACTGGGGTTTCCAAAGTTGGCGTTTTTGGGTGGATTCTCCACTCATGCGGGCTAAGGTGCGCTCCTTGAAGCTGGAGCTGGCAGAGATCTTTTTCATGGCGGATTGATATAGTTTGGAGTAAGCCATAGCCTAGAACTCTCCTTTCAAAGCGTCTTTCAGCAAGCTGCGTCCACGGGACAGCTGGCTGAGCACCGTGTTTTGAGGACGATGCAAAAGGGAGGCAATCTCGGCGGTGGAGTAACCTTCAATATAATGAAGATAGATGACCTGCCGATACTTCATTGGAAGCTGTCGCACCGCATCCAGTACCTGGTTTTCCTCTGGGGTAAAGGGAACGGTGAGGTGTTCCTCCAGCGGGGCAGTGGTACGATGCCAACTGCTGCGGAATAGACTTTTACACCGGTTTATGGTACAGCGCAAGAGCCAAGCCTTTTGATGTTCCCGGCTTTCAAAAACAGGGGGCTTGCGCATAAGGGTCAAAAAGACTTCCTGGGCAATATCTTCTGCATCTTGGAGGTGCTTCACAAGACTTAAAGCGGCACGCAAAACCATGTCACTGTATTCTTCCACCAGTTGCTGTGGTTCCAGAGGGGTGGTTTCCAGCGTGGGCATGAAGATGCCCTCCTTTCCTATAGAAAATACAAATCAGGTTGCTTTATTATTGCATATTTTTTGGGAATTGGCAAAAGATATATAACAGTGGCAACGGAAAGGGGGGCTTTTTTGTATCAATATAAGGTGTATTTGGGATATGGAAAACCCCGGCGGGCGTAGCCGGGAGGCTTTTTTGAAAAAAGTGAGACTTTTTTCAAAAAAGGTGTTGACTTCTTGGTTGGGGCTGTGGTATTATAACTGAGCCGCAAGGAAGCGGCGCTGCTGAAAAGCTGAAATAGCTGGTTGAAAAGCCGGTTGAAAAATCTCAAAAAAGTGGTTGACAAATGGCCGCTGACGAGAT
>JAHLFP010000063.1 GCA_018883715.1 Candidatus Allofournierella pullistercoris
GGTTATCAGGTGATTGTGCCCGGCTCTAATGTAAGTCTGCCTGCCACCGTAAATTCCTATGAATTTACCTTGAAAGATGGCACATACTTTGTAAGTGTTGTCCCCATGTGGCTGAATATCCAGGATAACCAAGTGGCTTATGGTCAGCCCACCGGGCTTTATGTGATCATCGGGGCAAACCGTCCCACGGCTACTCCTACTCCGAAGCCCACGGCTACTCCAACACCGAAGCCGACAGCTACCCCTATCCCGGAGCCGACAGCTACACCTACCCCGGAGCCCACGGCTACACCGACACCAAAGCCGACAGCTACACCTACCCCGGAGCCGATAGCTACACCAACACCAAAGCCGACAGCTACTCCAACACCAAAGCCGACAGCTACCCCTACTCCGGAGCCGACAGCTACACCTACCCCGAAGCCCACGGCTACCCCTACCCCGAAGCCTACGGCTACTCCTACCCCGAAGCCAACAGCTACACCTACCCCGAAGCCCACGGCTACTCCTACTCCGAAGCCTACGGCTACACCCACTCCGGAGCCTACGGCTACACCCACTCCGGAGCCTACGGCTACTCCTACTCCGAAGCCTACGGCTACACCAACACCAAAGCCCACGGCTACACCTACCCCGGAGCCGACAGCTACCCCTACTCCGGAGCCCACGGCTACTCCTACCCCGAAGCCCACGGCTACACCTACTCCGGAGCCGACAGCTACTCCTACCCCGGAGCCGACAGCTACACCTACCCCGAAGCCCACGGCTACACCAACACCAAAGCCGACAGCTACCCCTACTCCGGAGCCGACAGCTACTCCCACTCCGGCGACCACTGCCGTTCCCCTGCCCAGTGTGACAACCAGCACCCCGGCTCCCACCGGGACGGCACAGCCCAAGCCCGCCGCCACTTCCAATCCCACTGCCACCAGTGAGCCATCCGCTTCGCCCATGGTTTCCCCCACTCCTATCCCTGTGTCCTATGGGGTGGAGGAAGTGATGGAAGCCTTTGCGGTGAATGCACAAATCGGTGTGGTACAACTTTCCACCGAAGGCAACCGAACCCAGGTGGATGAAAAGGCATTTGAACTTCTGGCTCAGCGGGAAAACACCACTCTGCGCCTGAAAGGCGAGGGCTTCACCTGGAACTTTGCTTCCGAAGATATGGTGGACCCTGCCCTTGCAAACGGCAGCTTTGATGCTGCCATCCGCCAGGAGATTTCTGGTGAAATGACCCAGGCCATCCAGAGCGTGACACAGGATGCTCCCTACACCGCATTTGAAACCGCATTCAGCGGACCGCTCCCCGGCAAGGCCACCTTGGAATACCAGCTTGATATCCAAGTCTATGCCGGAAAGATGGTGGACTTGTACTACCAGCCGGAAGATGGCCCGGCTGAATGGGTCACCCAGTTGCCTGTATCCGAAGAAGGCATTGTCGCCATTCCGCTGGAGCATTGCTCGGTGTACTTCCTGACCGTCACAAGTGACAGCGGCTCTGCCGAGGACATCCAGAACACCCCCATTACAGATGCGGAAACAGCGGTGAAAACCACCACTACCAGCAGTTTTTCCTGGACAGCTGCGGGCCTGATTGGACTGGTACTCATCGCCTTGGTTGTGATTGTGGTGTTTGTGGTACAGCCCAACCAGGATGATGACATTTAAGCCCTGTTTATTTCAGTATTTTTGAGTCAAAAGCCAATGCTCTGCTTTTGTAAGCGGAGCGTTGGTTTTTTGTTATCTAAGCATTCCAAGCGGCGATGAAATCTATTTTTTAGTAAGATATTGTAAATTACCATCTGATTTTGTAAAAATTCCACGGATTCCTATCCTTATTCTCCATCGTAGATTTTGTTTTTGTATGAATGTTTCTTGAAAAATTCAAATCTTTCAGTTTTATTGTCTTAATTGACTTGAATATACCCTGAAACGTCCGGTATAATAGGCTCTGAGAGCGATAAACCCTATCCTCCAAACGGAAAATATTTCCACCGAAGGCAGACAGACTTGTCTGCCTATCGCTATTTTCACAGAAAGAAGGAGGTCTTTGTATAACCAAGTTGTGCAAACGTGCTTTGGCGCTGGATCTGTCAACTGTGTTGGCACTCTCATCTGCTGCGCCCACCACAATGACAGCCGTTGCATCTTACGAGTCCACATCCAATGTGGACAAGCTAAACGCCCCCACCAGTCAGGAGCTGGTACTGAGTCTTTCCGACTTGGAAGCTTTTCTGGCCGGGGATTGGGGTATCAGCCCCTTGCAGAAACAGGAAATGCTCCCGACACTCTGCCCAATCTGTCCGCAGAGGTAGGCACCGACGGGTACGCCACCCTCACCTGGACCACCCCTGCAAACAACGATAAGAACTGAAATTTGGAAGGCTTTACCATCACCGGACTGGGCGAGCCCATCGAGCTGCCCAAAACCGCCGACACCTACGAGTTTGCTCTCAACGAGGGTAACCGCTATTCGGTGGTGATTCAGTCCAAATGGCGCAACGTCACCGACAACACCGTGGTGTATGGACCTGCAGGTCAGAATTTCTACCTGTTCCGGGGCGATTTGGAGGTCGGTGTTAAGTACACCGTAAGCGTTCAGCCCGTTTGGACCAACAAGACCACCGGAGCAGTAGCCCCCGGTACTTCCGGCCAGCTTGACTACCTGAACCCCAGCGCTCCTCCCTCCACTTCCGTGTGGGAAGAAGTTCCCCTGACCACTCCTAAGGTGTCTGTGGAGAAAACCTCCACTGACAAGTACACCATCAACTGGACCGCCCCCGAAGGCAACAACAGCTGGAGTGTATACAGCTACAAGCTGACTGGGTTCAGCCTTTCCCAGGTGGACCTGTCCGCTGGTGAAAACTCCTATGTGTTCGAAGGCACTTTAGAGCCTGGTGCATATACTGTAAAAGTTGAAGTTCAGTGGCGCAATGCCAACAACGGCATGATTGCCCCCGGATACATCGGCGTCTTTACTTATAACGAGCCAGCCCCCACTCCGGTGCCCACCGCTGAGCCTACCGCACGGCCCACCGCAGTACCTACCGCACGGCCCACCGCTGTTCCCGCTCCGGTTGTGCCCAGCACCCCCTCCGGCATCACCCAGTCCAAGCCCACTGCCACTGCCAAGCCTTCTGCTTCCAGTGCTAAGGACGAGGACGAGGATGTGAAGGACAGCGCTGATTCCAAGCCCACTTCCACCAGCGACAGCAGCTCTTCTTCCAAAGTGGAGGAAAGCTCCAGCTCCAAGCCTGCTTCCAGCAGTGAAAGTGGTTCTTCCAGCGCCTCCTCTCAGAATGCCGCTTCCGGCAACGATGTGGAAGCCTCCGTTGAAGCCGAAGCTTCCGCCGGATTCCCCTGGGCAACTGTGGGAATGATCTTGCTGCTGTTGCTTGCCTTGCTTGCAATTATCGTGGCTATGATCAGCCGCAAAAACCGGGAAAATGACAACGAATCGTCTTTTCCTCTTCCTATCCTTTTAACACAAAAACCCAATGCTCTGCTTATACGGCGGGCATTGGGTTTTTTTATGAATGAACTTTGAATTTTCACAGAATTTTTCGGGAATTTTCCGGCAACCCAATTGCCGAAATCGGGGATTTGGCTATAATAAGACTGTAAATTTGGATTGATTCAAGGCAAAGAAAGGATCTTGAAACGCTATGAACAGCTCTAACATTCGTATGATTGTATTTTCTATTCTTGGAGTGATTGTCCTGGCTGGGGCTATCCTGCTGGGTTATTTTGCCGGCAAGGTGGACGGCTTGCAGAATGCCCAGACTCCCTCCCCTCTGCCCGGCAGTGTAGTCCAGGAGGATAACAAAACCGAGATGGCCCCCAGTGTAGCCCCTGCCACAACCCCCAGCACCACTTCCCAGCAAGGGGAAGCCCCTGCTGTGACCCAGAACCCGGAAAACCAGCAGCCTGAAAGCTCCACCACTGCACCCAATGCCTCCAGCGGACAGACCGACACCCCCGCCGCTCCTGTGACTCCCGCCCAGAACACCACCCCCCAGGCGGGTCAAATCACCGAGGACCAGGCTTTGGAGATTGCTTTGGCTGATGCCGGTGTAAGCCAGCAGGACGCCCAGAATGTCATCATTCAGCAGGATTACAGCCGGGGACAGATGCACTATGACGTTGATTTTTATACCGCTAACCGCCACTATGAGTATGAGGTAAATGCCACCAGTGGCGCTATCCTGTCTCGTGAGTCCGAGCACAGCAACACCCCCGCCCAGACCATTGGACAACAGGCCGCCATTGATGCGGCGCTGGCCCATGCAGGGGTAAGCCAAAGCCAGGTAAGCCATCTGCAAACAGAAGCGGATTTGAACGACCGCACCCCCCATTACAGCGTGGAATTTGTCTACAACGGCACCGAGTATGAGTATGAAATTGGTGCAAGCGATGGTTCCATCCTGAAGCATGAAACCGACCGCTGGAGCCGCTAAACCCAGAATAAACGGAATTTATCCCTTACCCGTGACCCTTCTGCCATGCAGGGGGTCACTCTTTTTTGTCCCCAGCCATGGGATTGAGGGCTTGTGCATCCAGTTTTTTCCACACTTCCATATATTTTTCACTCCTTTTCGGCATATTCACGCAAAATGCACAAATTCACCCCCCTTAAAATAGTTGTTAGGGCGAATTTTTACAAAAACAATCCCAAAAAGGCCAAGAATGGGTTATAATATTCTTGTAATTTTTCACTTTTATCCTACCAAACGGAAAGTGGGGCAAACCCTTAGATGAATAAAAAGAAAATTATTTGGACTATATGTTCCGTACTTGGCGCTCTCCTTTTGCTGTCCGGCGCAGTGTTAGGCTATCTGTACAGCCAGATTGCAGACGTATTTGACGAAGGCGATGCCGGTATCCTGGCACCCAACCCGGAAGTGGACATTGAGGCATCCGGTCAGCGGTTTTACAACCTCTTGCTCATGGGCATTGACTATGACCCGGATGACGAGGGGCGGGATTACTCGGACGGCAAGGGCATGACCGACGTGCTGTTGTACCTGCAAATCGACCGGGAAAATTACACCATCAATGCCTTGCAGATTCCCCGGGATACCTTTTCCGGCGCAGAGCTGAGCGAAGGCGTTCCCAGCCATACCGGAAAAATCAACGAGGTATTCGCCAACGGCCCGGACCAAAAAAACCCCATCAACAATATTGCTAACAAGTTGTACGAGCTGTTCCGTCTGCCTGTGGATGATTTTATCACCATTGATATGCAGGCATTCAAAACCATGCTGAACAACATGGGCGGCATTGAGATGTATGTGCCCTGGGACATTACCGCCATTAACCCGGAAACCGGCGAGGAAGAAATGCTTGTACCCCAAGGCCATCACCGGGTCAGCGGTGACACCGCCGAGGTCATCCTGCGCAACCGGAACTATGGCACCGCAGACTATAAGCGGCTGGAAACCCAGCAGTATTTTTATGCCGCACTGGTGAAAAGCCTGCTGACCGAGTATTCCCTGGCAGACTATTACAACACCTGCAAGGTTGTGGCCCACTATATCGACACAAGCCTTGATATTACCGAACTTTGGGGGCTGTATGCCACCATCCTGAAGGTGCAACCCCAGGATATTTACATCGTCCGTGCCCCCGGTGGTGCGGCGAATATCCAAGGTTACACCCAGGTGTACTATATCGACCGGGAAAGCTGTGCCCAGATGCTGAACGAGCACTTCCGGGCGGAAGATGCCCCTGTTCCCGCAGAGGAGCTGGGACTGATTACCGGACAAACCTATCTGTATGGCATGAACATCGACCCAGGGCGCACCCTGGGCGAGGTAATGAACGAAGGAGAGACTGCCTCCAGTGCGTCTTGATTTCGATATCTGATATTTGCAGGATTCTGTCGCTTGTAACACACTTTGTTGCAGGGCTTTATACTTGCAATGGCTGATACCTGTAGTGGCCTATGCTTGCAGTGCTTTGTGCTTGTAGTTCCATGTATCTGTAGCATGTGATATTTGCAAAATCTTAGAAATTATAAAAACCCGAAGTTTTCTTAAAACAGAAAACTTCGGGTTTTTCTTTATGTTTAAAAATTTTACTTACTTGGCTGTATTATCCCACGCTGGACAGGCTTGTTCCGGGGTAGTAATGGGCCAAAATCTGCTGGTATCCCCAGCCATTGGCGGCAAAGCCCCATGCGCCAAACTGGCTCATGCCACAGCCGTGGCCGTATCCATATGTAGTAATGGAGAAATTTCCGTCGCTGTATGCAATGTCAAAGGCCGCACTGCGGATGGGACGGCCGGAAAAGCCGTTCAGTACCTTTTCCTGCAACTGTGCGCCTGTGATGGCGGCATTGCCCACCCGCATGCTGGTCACATAGCCGGAGCTGTTCTTCACAAGGTCACCCATCCACTGGGCCGGGTCCTCGCTGTATGCGTACAAATCCTGTCCCAGCCGCTCGCTGGCACGCTGGGCCACTTCCTCCACGCTAAAGACACGGGTGTTCTGCCAGTTGGTGGCATAGTTCCGGTCGTGAGGGCTGTCCACCGCCACCAGGTAGGGACGATGTCCACCCCAAACTTCCTGACTGGAGTTGGTTCCGTAGGCCGCACTTGCAAAATAGGGGGTAAAGGCCACATTGCCGTTGTAAGTGACCACCAGATTTGCCACCTCTCGTGCCGCCTGCCGGATGGTTTCGTTGGGTTCACGTCCCACCACGCTGGGGGCGCCACCCTGGCTGAGAATCCAGGAATGGGCCGCAATAATCTGCGCCTTATAGGCTTCCACTGGGGCCCCTGCACCCATCTCTGCACGGGCAATCATAGCAAGGCATTCCACCAGGTCCATCTCCTGCCGCACACCGTTCATGGTCACGGTAATGGTTGGCCCTGTCACCGGAGCAGGGGTGGGAGTGGGCTGTGGCGTTGCGGTGGGGGCGGCAGTGGGTTCAGCAGTGGGCTTTGCCGTCCCCTGGGGGCTTTGGGTTGCCGAGGGAGTCTGTGTAGCCGACTGCTGGGGTTTTGGAGTAGCCGTGGGAGCGGGAGTTGCCTCACCCTTGCCCGGTGTGGGACTGGGGCCGGAACTGGGGGCCTTGGTGGCTTCCGGTTTTTCGCTGGGCTGGGCGCTTTCCTCCGGCTGTTCGGATGGCTCAGGGGATGCGGACGGGTCATCGGTAGCCGCCGGGATTTCTGCCACCGGGGCATCCTGGCTTGGCATACCGCTTTCCTGCTGTACGTCGCTGGTTGTCTCGCCACCGGTGAGATACCAGTTCATCCAATACTGGCGCAGGGTTTCCATGTTGGGCACAGACTGCTCCTTCTGCTGGTAGACAGACAGGGGCATCAGGGGTTCATCCGCCGCCACAATCTGCCGACTGAACAGCACACCGGTTTCATCTTCCCTCTGCATCCGTCCTGTTACCACCAGCTTTTTGCCCTGCATGTCTGCCGCATCTGCCACCAGAGTGGCAAAAGAGTCTCCGTCCTGCAAATCCACCGGCATGGTGTAGAGACTGCGGGCTTTCATGCCCAGCACAAAGGTTAAAAAGTCCTGATAGTTGCTTAAATCCTGAAGCCCCATCAGGTCAAGGGCGGTCTCTCCGGTTTCGGTTGGGTCCCAGTAATACACGGCCACAACCTTATAGCGGTACACCCCTGCATCGCTGTACAGGGTGAACCCGCTGTTGTCCTGCAAGGCTTCCTGCTGGCTCAGCTGGCCAATGCCCTGCAAGGCATCGCCAGGCACCACCACAACCGGGTTTGCGTTGGCCTGCCCAGGCTGTACCGAGGAGGTAAACTGGGCCAGCACCGGCTCATCGTCTGCGGCAGACACCTGAAAGCCCACCTGTTGTTCCGGATTTGTGCCCGGCTGGTAAATCAGGGTTCCACCAAGGGAGGGCAGTGCCAGATAGGCGGCTACGTTTTTATTTGTCTGCTGAGCCTGTGCAAGGCTTGTGCGGGCCGCCGTGTCGAAATCCGCCGTGCCATACCCCACCTGACGAAAGGTGGGCTGGGACAGGCTGGCACGAATCTGCCATGCCGCCGCCACAATCGCCGCAATCAACAGAACCGCCAGGACACAGCCCAGCACCTTTGCAAAGGGGTGAGAGCGTTTTTTAGGCTCTGGCTGGGTGGGAAGCTGGGCGGTGGAGTCGTACAGCAGTTTTGCCGCCTGTTCCACCGGAAGGGATTTGGCTTGCTGTGGGGTGGGTTCTTCCGGCTCATCGTCCCAAAATGCGGACAGAGGGGCAAACTCCACCGGGCATCGTTTGCCATATGCAAATTCCACCACACCCTGTCCCATGGGCAGTTTTTTGTTAATGCGCCGGAGCATGTCCATCATCCAGTCCACCGCCAAAGCGTGGGGCTGAACACTGGTGTCCGGCAGGAGTTTCAGCCAGACATGCCTGGAACTGCACACCAAAACAAAGGCAGGTCGTGCCCCCAGGGAAGGCTGATAGGCCACTGCATAGTCCACCCCGCACTGCCGGATGGCTCGATGGGCCTGGGCGGCAAGGGGCTGAACTGGACAATCGGGATAGCGACCGCTCACCCCTTCGCTTTGCTCCACCTTTTTCCAGCGTTCCTTGTCGCAATAGCTGTGCTGGCCAAAATCGTATGCCGATTTGGCTAAATCCTGCTCCTGCAAACGGGGGGCAAGTATCCGGCCCGTGGCTTCATTCACTGCCACAAACAGTTTTTTGTTTTTCACCATGGCTTGCAAGCTTGCTTCCAGCAGGGTGGTTTCATCCTCCCCATACACATCCGCCGCAAACTGCTTGCGGAAGATTTGCTGCCAGTGGCGGCAGATTTCCCGGGCTTTTTCAGTGCTCTCCGCCTTTGCCCGCACACAGATGATAAGCTCGTCCTCTCGGGCCAGCAACTGTAAGCCAGGGCAACCCTCTTCCGCCGCCTTGCGCAGTGCCTGTTCCACGGTTTGTTGGTCCGCCCCAAACAGGCGCAATGCGCTCATGTAAGTATTCTCTTTCATGGACTTTGATTACCCCTCCTTCTCGCTATTCCAGTAAGCTGACTCTTGTAAGGTAAAGCGGCGGCAATCCCCCTCTGGGGCTTGTCCCCTTGCCAGTGCCAGTGCCATCTCCAGCGCCGTCTGGGCCGAGGTATGCCGCACCTGCTCACGGGTTTTTCCGGTGAGTAACAACCGCTGTACCCAAACCTGCTGGGCATCGCACACCGAAACATACACAAGGCCCACCGGCTTTTCCGGAGTTCCTCCTGTGGGCCCTGCAATTCCGGTAATGCCAATGCCAAAATCCGCACCGGCCACCTTTGCCGCGCCTTTACACATGGCCGCCGCAACGGGACAGCTCACCGCCCCATAGCGATTGAGAACGTCAATGCTTACCCCCAAAATCTGCTCTTTGGCCTGGTTTGCATAGGTGCAAAAACCAAAGCCAAACACCTGGCTTGCGCCGGAAATCTGGGTAATAATCTGGCTTACAAGGCCACCAGTACAGCTTTCCGCTGTGGCGATGGATTTCCCCTGTTTTGCCAGCAGTTCCACAAGCTGCTGTGCCACCGCTGTGGCCTGGCCCAGTTCCACAACAGTCTGGGATGCAGATAAGGGCATCTGTTCTGTTTCGCTCTTGGGATACATGGCTTGTCCCCCCTTCTTTTGCTAAAAAACAGCGGCTGTTTTCCACAAACAACCGCTGCTGTTGTTAAAACTCGTCCAGCGGATCCAGTTCGGCTTGACGGTGCATCTCAATTCGGATACGCAGTACCTGCTCTGCGGCCTGCTGTTCCAGCTCTGCCAGACCGGGCATCTTGGCTTCCGCCTCTTCCACTTCCTGCAAGCTGGGCTTGGTCTTGGGGTGGGGAGGGGTAAAGATGGTGCAGCAATCTTCATAGGGCAGGATGCTGGTTTCAAAGGTGCCAATCCGACGTGCCACGGCGGTGATTTCAGTCTTGTCCATACCAATCAGCGGACGCAGAACCGGCAAATCCTGTGCCGCATCGGTGCAGGCCAGAGCTTGCAGAGTCTGGCTTGCCACCTGTGCCAGACTTTCGCCGGTAATCAGTGCTTTTGCGTCAATCTGCTTTGCAATCTGGTTGGCAATTCGCATCATGCTGCGGCGCATGAGCACAGTGAACAGTACGTCGGGGGCATTGTCGCGGATATACTCCTGGGGGGTGGTGTAGGGCACCACATACAGCATGCAGTTTCCGGTGTAATCGCTTACAATCTCCGCCAGCTTCTTCACCTTATCCTGAGCGGCCTGGCTGGTGTACGGAGGGCTTGCAAAGTGAATGTGATGCAAGGCAAGGCCACGGCGTGCCATATACCAAGCGGCAACCGGGCTGTCAATGCCACCGCTGAGCATGGTAACGGCTCGTCCGCTGGTTCCCACGGGAAGGCCACCTGCACCCGGCTCTTTTGCGCCGTGGACGTAAGCACCAAAATCACGGATTTCCACCATAACCACCAAATCCGGGTTCTTCACATCCACCTTCAAATGGGGGAAACAGCTGAGCAGATAACCACCCAGATGACGGCTCAGCTCCGGGCTTTTCAGGGGGAAGGACTTGTCCGCACGCTTCGCCTCCACCTTAAAGGTCTTGGCGGCACGCAGGGCGGATTCCAGATAGGTTTTTGCGGTGTTCTGGATGGCGGACATCTCCTTTTCGCAGACGGCCGCACGGCTCAAAGCCGCCAAACCAAAGGTTTTGCTCACCCGCTGGTAAGCGATATCCATGTTCTGCTGTGCCTGCTCGTCCTTCGGCTCCACATACATGGTGCTTTGTGCCTTGTAGACCTGAAACTCGCCCAGGTCCCGTACCCGCCAGCGCAAAGACTTGCTGAGTACCGCTTCAAAGCTGGAGCGATTCAGTCCTTTCAGAGCCATTTCGCCCTGATAGCACATAATAATTTCTTTCATCATATCCTAGTCTCCTTGTCGAATGGAAGTAGTTTGTGTTTTTTGTCTTCAGCCGGAAATTTTGGCAAGGGTCTGCATCCCTTCCCGGATGCCATCCACCACTGCTTGAATATCCTGGCTGGTGTTTTCCGCCCCAAGGCTGATGCGCAGGGCGGTATCCATGCGCAGGGCACTTGCGCCCATGGCTTGCAGGGTGGGGCTGGATGCGCCCTTGGAACAGGCCGACCCGCTGGAAACGTAAATCTGTCGCTGTTCCAAAAAGTGGAGCATCGTCTCGCTTTTGATGCACATGGTGCTCACATTCAGCACCTCCGGCACCGCATCCTCCGGGCTGTTAAAGACAAGGCCGGGAATCTCTTTTAGGCCCTGACGCAGTTGTCGGTTCAGCCCTGCCACCCTGTTCCAGCGTTCCTGGCTGGACTTATAGCCCAGTGCCGCCGCCTTGGCAAGTCCCACCGCATAGGCCAGATTTTCCGTTCCCGGCCGCACACCCTGTTGCTGGCCTGCGGTCTTTCCTTTCTCCTGCCCGCCGCCTGCAAAGGGGGGCTGAATGTGGTATCCCTCCCGCAGGTACAGCGCACCTATTCCCTTGGGGGCATGCACCTTGTGCCCGCTGACGGTATAGCTATCGATATATTCCATAGATACCGGCATCCGAAGCCAAGCCTGTACCCCGTCCACATGGACGCCAGTGCGGGGGTTCTTTTCCTTAACCCGCCGGGCCAGCTGGTTCACATCCACCACACTGCCAATCTCGTTGTTCACCTGCATACAGCAAACCAGTGCAGTTTGCTTGTCGGTGGCAGATACAAAATCCTCGATGGACAGATGTCCTTCGCTGTCTGGTAGGATGGTGCGAATCTCCCAGCCATCCTGCTCCATCTGGCGCAGAACAGCGGACACACTGGGATGTTCATAGCCACTGACCACCACGTTGCTTGCCCAGCTCCGCCGTACCTTCAATGCTCCCTGAATGGCAATGTTATTGCCCTCGGTTCCACATCCAGTGAAAAACACCTGCTGGGCCGGTGCCCCCAGTGTTTTTGCCACCGCCGCCCGTGCTTTATCCAGCAACTGGCGGCTTTCATACCCAGGTTGATACAAGCTGGAGGGATTTGCCCAATTTTGACACAAGGTGTCATAGACCATCTGTGCCACCTGAGGATGCACCATGGTAGTGGCGGCATGATCCAGGTAGTGCAGTGATTCGTTGTGCAACATAGTCGTCTTGCGTTCCTTTCCCGTTGGCATCCCCCAGCAAAAAGGGCAAAATGCCGAAATGCTTTTTTCCTATTGTATAGTATACCAGAACCAGCGGATGGGAACAACCAGCTGAACCGCTTTTGTGGGGTTGAATTCTGGGAAAACCCAAGAATATTTTTCTTGTCACAGACGCCTGTTTTCTGCTACCATAAAGTATATTGGTTCCTAATCATAATTTATATAAAACTCTTCTAGGAAAGGACGATTGCGGATGAAGTCGGATTTGGAAATTGCACAAGCGGCAACCCTGCTCCCCTGTGAGCAACTTGCCCAGCGGTTGAATCTTGCCCAAGAGGACTGGGAGCCTTACGGACGCTACAAGGCAAAAGTAGACCCAAGACTTGCCCACCGGGACGGGCCGGAAGGCTCGTTGATTTTGGTCACTGCCATCACTCCCACCCCCGCCGGGGAGGGCAAGACCACCATCAGCACCGGACTTGCGGACGGTTTAAGCAAACTTGAAAAAAAAACCATTCTCTGCCTGCGTGAGCCAAGCCTTGGCCCTGTCTTTGGCATGAAGGGCGGTGCCGCCGGGGGTGGCTATGCCCAGGTTGTGCCCATGGAGGATATCAACCTGCATTTTACAGGGGATTTGCACGCCATCACAGCAGCCAACAACCTGCTTGCGGCCCTGATTGACAACAGCATCTACCAGGGCAATCCCCTGGGGCTGGACCCCCGCCGGATTCAATGGAAGCGTTGCGTTGACATGAACGACCGACAGCTCCGCCAGATTACCAGCGGCCTTGGGGGACGGGTAAACGGAATGCCCCGTGAGGATGGCTTTGACATTTCGGTTGCCAGCGAGGTGATGGCGATTTTCTGCCTTGCGGAAAGCCTTTCCGACCTGAAGCACCGCCTGGGTCAGATTGTGGTGGGATACACCTACGACAACCAGCCTGTCACCGCCCACCAGCTTGGAGCAGAGGGGGCAATGACCGCCCTTTTGAAGGACGCCTTCCGTCCCAATCTGGTGCAGACGCTGGAGGGTACACCTGCCTTTATCCACGGCGGGCCATTTGCCAACATTGCACACGGCTGTAACAGCGTCATCGCCACCAAGCTGGGGTTGAAACTGGCGGACTTTGTGGTGACGGAAGCCGGATTTGGGGCAGATTTAGGGGCAGAAAAGTTTTTGAACCTGAAATGTCGCACCTCCCAGCTTGCACCAAAAGCGGTGGTTGTGGTGGCAACGGTTCGAGCCTTGAAATACCAAGGGGGATGCGCCAAGGAACAGCTGGGCGAGGAAAATCTGGAGGCACTGCTCACCGGATGCGCAAACCTTGGACGACATCTGGAAAACATCCAGCAGTTTGGCCTACCCGTCTGCGTTGCCATCAACCCCTTCCCCACCGATACCAGCGCTGAGCTTTCCTGCTTGCAGGACTACTGCACCCATCTGGGGGTGCAAAGCGCTCTCACCCCGGTCTATACCCAAGGGGGCGCTGGTGCCACCGCTCTTGCGGAATTGGTGGTGAAGCTGACCCAGCAACCCAGCCAGCTTACCTTGACCTATACCAGCCAGATGACCTTGGAGCAAAAGGTAACTGCCATTGCACAGAAAATCTATCGTGCAGGCGGGGTGCAGTGGACCAAGCAAGCCCGGCAAGCTCTGAGCCAAATTGAGGCCATGGGGTACGGACATCTGCCTGTCTGCATTGCAAAGACACAGTATTCCTTTACCGACGACGCCTCCCGACTGGGCGCTCCCAGTGAATTTACCCTGACGGTGCGACAGCTTCGCCTATCCGCCGGGGCAGGCTTTGTGGTGGTATTCATGGGGGATATTCTCACCATGCCGGGACTGCCCAAAAAACCTGCGGCTGTGCAGATTGACGTAAACGAGGAAGGCCAGATTACCGGACTTTTTTGAGCCGTTCCGGATTTTTGCCACAAAAAAATCCCCCTGTTCACATCACAGGGGGATTTAATTTTGCAGAGTATGGCTCAACTTGCACGGTAGTAGGTGCTGCCCATCACAAAGGGAAGGCTGCTGTCATAGGCCACATGCCGCAACAGGTAGTCCATCCAGGCTTGATAGCCCGCCGCATTCAGGTGCAGACCCTCGGTGCTGTAATCCGGGTTGAGTGCGCCGGTTTCGTCCTCCAGTGCGCTGTACACATCCAGATAATAGCAGCCATTCTGCGTGGCAAGCTGTGCCAGTTGTTCGTTGATGCGCTTAATTCGGTCGTTGTTCAGGTTGGTGTTGGCATAACCCTGTACCACCGGGGTCATGGACTGGATGTAAATATCCACCTCATCCCCCAGCAGTTCCCGGATTGCCAGAATCATCTGCTGATAGTAACCAAAATAACCTTTTTCCACCGAATCATCTGCGTGGTTGGCAAGGGCATTGGCGCCAAACATCAGGTACACCGCTTTCGGCTTCTTCTCTGCCAATACATCCAGCGCAACCTCGGTAGCAACCACAGTTTCACTGCGGTAACGGTTCATGGTTTTCCGGTTCACAATATCGCTGGGCACCGCTCCACGATAGCCACAGACGGTGGCAACCCCGAGAGCCGGGCTCTCGTACAAATCCAGTCCTTCGGTGACACTGTCCCCCAAAAAGACCACATCCGGCAGGTATTTGGTGCTATCCACCAGTCCATTTTCCGGCAGGGCAATTCGGTCGGCATCCAAGGTTTGAAGCTGAACCGCCTCCCCTGTCTGCTGTACCGGGCCAATGTTTTCAAATTGGTGCACGGTTTCATCCACCACCGGGTGTTCACCGGGAAGGGGTGCAAGAACACTGCCCACAATGCCGGGTGTCACCAGTTCCGGCATTTCCGCCTGGGGCTGGTCCCCTTGAAACAGCTGAATGACCCAGGTAATCACACCGGACAGCAGCACCACCATCAGGAACAAAACCAAAAAGGCCAAGACGCGCTGTTGTGCTTTCTTTTGTTGGTTGGCACGGGGACTTGCCCCGGCTCGACGATACGATTGTGCCATGTACAATTCTCCCACAGTTTTGCTCTGCCGGTTATTCCACCGGCGCTTTGTAGTAGGGACTGCCCTCCAGGTAGGGATTATCCGGGTGATACACCGTGTGGCTTACCAGATAATCCCGAATCAGCGGATAGGCTTCCTCTTTCAGGTGAACCCCGTCTGCGGCGGCCAAATCCGCCCGCAAATCTCCGTTTTCATCCGCCAGAATTTCATGCAGATTAATGAAATAGCAACCCTTTTCCACCGCCATCTGGGCCAGTTCGTTGTTCACCTGGTTGATTCTATCCCGATACAGGCCGGGCTGAGTTACGCCCGGACGCACCGGAGTCACCGACTGGACATAAATATCCACACCCCATCCCAGGGCATTGCGCAGCTGGTCCAGCATCTGTCCGTAATAGGCAAGATACGCTTGTTTAGCCCCCTCGTCATTGCGCACCAGCGCATTGGTTCCCAGCAGGATGTACACCCGCTTGGGGTTGCTGTTCACAATGGTATCAAAGATGGCTTCCGGCTCTCGTCCGCTGGCCGCACCTGGGTCTGCCACCTCATTATTGACCACCTGACTGGGGCCAATATTCTTATAGGCGCAGATAAATGCGTGCTCCTTCATATCCGAGGTGTTAAACACTGTCCATCCCTGGCTCACGCTATCCCCCAAAATAGCGGTTCGGTCAAAATAGCGCATGTCCACCTGCCCATTTTCCGGCACACCCAGTAGACGGAAATCCGAATTATAGCGGGTGTTATCCAATGTGCCCGTTACAGGCTCCAGCGTATCCCACTGGGTCTTCTGCTGCTGGGTCACGGTTTGGGTGGGCTCTGGCGAAAGGCTGGGCTGGGGGGAAGCCTCTGACTGGGGCAGGGGGGCATCCACCGGCTTTAATAGCTGCCAGGGGCGCAGTTGCCACAGGGCAAGTCCCACCCCAAGTGCAAGCACACCCGCAAGAGCTGCCACACTGCGGCGCAAAATCTGTTTGCGCCGGCGACGCTTGAGCTGTTCCTTAAATTCACGATATGTAGGCATCTGCATCCCCCTTCTGTGATTTGCGGGCAGCAAGTCATCTGGGAGACAACCTGCCGCTCCGTGTATCATTTCTATTATATCGTATGAAAGGTTGCTGGTTCAATACATTTCTTGTAATAAACTCAACCAGTTTATCATGTTGCGCAATTCCGTGCAAAAATTTATGACTTTTGCCTGCGTTTTACTTCACGCGTCTCTCTATAATAGACAATTTATCGCAAATACCGAGCAATTTTCATCAAATTCATTCAAATAGACTTGATTATTCTTTCAAAACCATTCATACTGACTACAATATAGGAGATTCCTAGGGTCAATCTTATTTTTCCCATGATCCGCTGAAGATACTGAAAAAAGCCCGCTTGCTTGGGTTGATATTCGTGTTTTTACCCCTTGCAATGCTTTCCTCCTGGGCCTGCTGCGCTTTTTTCCTAAAGTTCATCCATGAATTGTGAAGAAAGGAAAGGAGTGGATGTTATGATCTTGTATCGTTTTGATGGAAAGACCGGACAACATTTAAATGCGGGTGTGCAGTTGTTGCAGGTACAAGCAGCCGAGTATGGCCCCCAGGGGATTCGGGATTCGCACACCCACCCCCATACACAACTTATTTATGTGCTGAGCGGCGAGGGGTGTTGCCAGATTGAAGATGAGATGGTAACACTTGCACCAAACGATCTTTTGTTAATTAATCCTCATGTTTCGCACTGCGATTTGCTGGGAACCAATCCGTCCATGTATGCTCTTACGTTGGACCTATCCTGCCCCTACTTTTTTGATGCAATGGAGCAGCGGTATGTCTATCTGAAAGCAGACCGGCTGGAAGACCTTGTTTCTGTGCGCCGTTATATGCAAAATTTGTTGCATGAAGTCAAGTGTCAACCCACCGGCTTTGAGCAGATGTGCCAGCGACTTGCGGAGGTGGTGGTGCTCAGCCTATCCCGCCAGTGCCAGCCTGCCAGCAACACCCGCAAAAGCTCCCGGGAGTGCATCCGGGTGCGGCTGTACATCGACCGCCATTTTACCGAGACCATCACCTTGGATGACCTGGCCCAGTACGCTAACCTAAATAAATATTATCTGGTTCATGTGTTCAACCGGGAGATGGGATGCAGTCCCATCAGCTACCTGATTGACCGGCGCATCTCGGCAAGCAAGCGTCTTTTATCCAGCAGCAGTCTGTCCATTCGCCAGATTAGCCAGGAAATGGGCTTTTCCAGCCCCAGCTATTTTTCCCAGAGTTTCCGCCGCTCCACCGGCTGTTCCCCTGCGGAATACCGGCGACAATCCCAACGGGACAAGCGCTTTTAATGTAATGTGATTCAAATAGTCATGGTTTTGCAACCAGTTTTCATTTGACGAACTTGTATTTTTATCGTAAACTAGAACTAACACAGACAAAGCCCGCTTGCATCCACTGCCAGCGGGCTTTGCCGTGAATACACAAGATTGTAGAACAAGTTAAGAACAGGAGTGTTAGCATGGCAATTTTAGTGTGCGGCGGTGCGGGCTATATTGGTAGCCATACCTGCGTGGAACTTTTGCAGGCTGGCTATGACATTGTGGTGGCAGATAACTACTACAATTCGGTTCCCAAGGCGCTGGAGCGTGTTCGTCAGATTACCGGCAAGGACTTCCGCTTTGTGGAAGCCGACCTGGGCAACCCCCATCAGGTGGAAGAGATTTTCGCGCAAAATCCCGACATTACCGCTGTCATCCAGTTTGCTTCTTACAAAGCTGTGGGCGAGAGCGTAGCAAAGCCCCTGGAGTATTACACCAATAACCTGGAAACCACCCTGGTGGTTTTGGGTGCAATGCGTCGCCATGGGGTGCACAACATTGTGTTCTCCTCCTCTGCTACGGTGTATGGTGACCCCGCCACTGTGCCCATCACCGAGGACTTCCCCGTTGGTGCCACCACCAACCCCTACGCAGCTACCAAGGTATTCAACGAGCGGATTCTCACCGACTGCTGTGCCGCAGACCCCAGCTTCAACGCTGCCCTGCTGCGCTACTTTAACCCCATCGGTGCCCACAAAAGCGGCCTGATTGGCGAGGACCCCAACGGCATCCCCAATAACCTTGTACCCTACATCGCCCGTGTGGCAGTGGGCAAGCTGAAGGAGATTCACGTCTTTGGCAACGACTATCCTACCCCGGACGGAACCGGCGTGCGGGATTACATCCATGTGGTGGACCTGGCCCGTGGTCATGTGGCCGCCATCAAGAAGCTGGAAGAAAACCCCGGTCTGTTTGTCTGCAACCTGGGCACCGGACGTGGTTACAGCGTGCTGGACGTAATTCGTGCCTATGAAAAGGCTTGCGGCAAGGAACTGCCCTATGTAATCGACCCCCGTCGTCCCGGCGACATCGCCACCTGCTATGCCGACCCCACCAAAGCATTGGAAGAGCTGGGCTGGAAAGCAGAGTACGATATTGAAGAAATGTGCGCCGATAGCTGGAACTGGCAGAGCCAGAACCCCAACGGTTATCACAGCGCAGACGAATAAGGAGTGCATCATTTTGCAGAAAAAACCCATTCTTGTCGTCATGGCTGCCGGTATGGGCAGTCGCTATGGCGGTTTGAAGCAGATTGATCCAGTGGGTCAGCACGGAGAGGCCATCCTGGATTACTCTGTATTTGATGCCCGACAGGCCGGTTTTGAAACCGTGGTGTTCATCATCAAAAAGGAAATTGAGGAGGCATTCCGCAGCACCATTGGTGCCCGTCTGGAGCCTCATATGGACGTTCGATACGCTTACCAGCAGCTGGATTGTCTGCCGAAAGGATACACTGTGCCGGAAGGCCGGGTAAAACCCTGGGGCACCAGCCACGCTATCCTGAGTGCCGCAGAGGCCATTGATGCCCCCTTTGCGGTTATCAATGCGGACGATTACTACGGCCCGCAAGCCTTCAAGGAAGTATATAACTACCTGTCCACTCATCCGGACACCAATGTGTACGAGTACAGCATGGTGGGCTATCTGTTGAAGAATACCGTAACGGAAAACGGTTCGGTTTCCCGTGGTGTCTGCCAGGCAGACGCAGAGGGCTTTTTGTCCAACGTCACCGAGCGCACCCAGATTGAAACCTTCCCGGAGGGCATCCGCTACACCGAGGATGGTGGCAACACCTGGACGGATTTGGAGCAGGACAGCGTAGTTTCCATGAATCTGTGGGGCTTTACTCCCAGCTTTGTGCGGGAAATTGCAAACCGCTTCCCCGCTTTTCTGGATGCGGCCTTGCAGGAAAATCCCATGAAGGCAGAGTTCTATCTGCCCACCGTGGTCAGCCAGCTCATTGAGGAAGGCAAGGCCCGTGTGAAAATCCTGCACAGCCAGGACCGCTGGCACGGCGTAACCTACCAGGAGGATAAGCCTCTGGTGGTGGAAGCCATTGCCAAAAAGACTCAGCAAGGGGAATATCCCGCTCCTTTGTGGGGCTAAGCACCCGCTTTGTGCTATATTGCACCCAGCCAAAATGGCTGGGTGTTTTGTTTTCTTCTGGGCATTCATGCTCCAGTGGTTCTTAACACCCATTGACAAAAACCATATTGACCCTACCCAGAGAAACGACTATAATAACAGTAGAAATCTAGTTTTCGATACTACATTTTTACTTGGCCCCGTGCCAGGATTGAAAAAGGAGTGTTTTATTATGTCATCTTGGATGATTGTCAGCGACTCCTCCTGCGAGCTGCGCCAGCTTCCGCAAGGTTTGGGGGAAGTCCCTTTCGCAACCGTTCCCATGAAAATCCGGGTGAGTGACCGGG
>JAHLFP010000064.1 GCA_018883715.1 Candidatus Allofournierella pullistercoris
AAGGGTTTTGGTGATGCACAGGGTTTCCAAAAGGATATTTTTACTTCTTTGGGGATTTGTCCTTGTGCGATTGCTGGTTCCGATTTCTCTTCCGTCTGTGTTTAGTGTGTATTCCGTGCTTGAGCGGCACACCTCCAACATGGGCGACACGGTATCCGTACAAACCGGGGATGTTGCATCTGTCATTCCTTCAGATGTAATAATATCAGGTGCGTATGAAAGAACCGGCATGGACGGAAGCTGGATTATAGGTGTGATTCTGGCAACGGCAACAGTTTTTACTGCCTTTGCACCTGCCCGGGCAAATGCGGCTTCTCTTGGAGCCTTGGATGGGGTGGAACAATTGGATTTCACCGCACAGGAAACTTTTATCAGCTATGTAAACCCGCAGGACGGGAAAACCTATTACAGTGGGGACGAAGGCAAAACCTTTGAGGCGCTGACGGATAAAGAATGGCAAGAGCAGACGACTTTGCCAGATACCCAGTGGTGGACCTATGAAGAATATGCTGCCTGGCTGGAACAGGAGAAGTTGGAGCTGGAATCTATCATTGGGGAAAGAGGCTGGACCAGCGGCAGAGGCGCGTTTATCTGGACACAGGAGCTGGTGGATGAAGCCATTGCCATGTACGAAGGTGTTTTGCAGGACATTAAAAATGGTGCAAAGCTGGACAAAGGCAGTACCGAAGGGGCGGATTTTATGATTTCCGATGGTCCGGATACGCAAACCGCCCAAAAGGAAAAGGGGTATCAAATTTATCTGAAGCTGGATAACGGCGATGAAGCCATGTTTGGCCCGTATGAAACCGTGGAGGAACTGCTGGAAAATGTAAAGCCCTTTTGCGAAGAGCAGGTAAGACGGGGAAATATGACCCAGGCAGAGCTGGATGAAATTATGCATCAATATGCCCAGGAATAACCGAAAACGACCAAGGTGAAACAGCAAAATAAACGCAAAAAAGCGGAGTGTTCTTGTAGGATTGTTATATCCTATAAGAACACTCCGCATGGTCGGAGTGACGGGATTCGAACCCACGGCTTCCTAGTCCCGAACCAGGCGCGCTACCAACTGCGCTACACCCCGATTTCAAAAATAGCAGCAGCGGTTTTGCTGCTGCTATCATGGTTGGAGAAGAAGGATTCGAACCCTCACAAACAGAGTCAGAGTCTGTCGTGCTACCCTTACACAATTCTCCATTAACAATCGGCCTGTTGGCCTGACGCTTATTAAGTATAACCATGTTTTTGTAAAAAGTCAATAGGAAAAATAAAAAAAGAAGATGTTTTTTTAAAAATCGCCTTCAAAGAATTGACAAAGAGCAGACAAAGAGGATATTCTAAAGCTAGAAAATCGCAAAATGTTCCGGTGGGGTTACGCTGGACATGCGGCAGACAGCAAGGAGGTTACAGTAAAGATGAAAAAAAGAGTGGGGATCTTAACATCCGGTGGCGATTGCCCCGGTTTAAATGCAACCATCCGTGGTGCGGCAAAGGCATTGTATGAGCGCATGGGCGAGGATGTGCAGATTATTGGAATTCGGGATGGTTATTCCGGCTTGATTCACGGAGATTGGCGGGAAATGCAACCCAACGAGTTTTCCGGCATTCTCACCATGGGCGGAACCATCCTGGGCACCAAGCGCACTCCCTTTAAGCTGATGCGTGTAATCGGTGACGACCAGGTGGACAAGGTTGCCGCTATGAAGAAAAATTACAAGGAGATGGGACTGGACTGTCTGCTCTGTCTGGGTGGCAACGGCACCCACAAAACCGCCAACCTGTTGTCTAAGGAGGGGCTGAACATCATCGGCCTGCCCAAAACCATTGACAACGATATTTACGGCACCGATGTAACCTTTGGTTTCCACACCGCTGTGGACATTGCAACCGAGGTAATCGACCGGATTCACACCACTGCATCCAGCCATCGTCGCTGTATGGTGGTGGAGATTATGGGCAACAAAGCAGGTTGGCTGACCTTGTACTCTGGCGTGGCAGGCGGTGCGGATATTATCCTGATTCCGGAGCATCCCTATTCCATTGACAATGTATGCGCCGCCGTGGAACGCCGTGCGGCACAGGGTAAGAACTTCTCTATCCTGGCAGTGGCGGAAGGTGCGATGGACACCGAGGAAGCCCGTATCAAGCGCAAGGAGCGGATGGCTCGCCGCAAAGAAGCTGGCTATACCAATGCAACCCAGCGCATCGCTGACCAGATTGAGGCCATGACCGGCTTTGAAACTCGGGTATGCGTACCGGGGCATATGCAACGAGGCGGTTCTCCTTCTGCCTATGACCGTGTGCTGGCAACCCAGTTTGGCACCTATGCCGCAAAGCTGGTGGAACAGGAGCACTATGGTGTGACCGTTGCCATGCACAACAACCACATTGTGGCCAATGAGCTGTCCGAGATTGCAGGCAAAAGCCGTCTGGTGCCGGAAGGTCATGGTATGCTGGATGTGGCCCGGCGGATGGGAATTTCCCTGGGCTAAGACAGGGCTAAAGCGATTGACAGCGGTTGCTGGATTTTATATAATGGTAACTATAAAAATGCGTTGAGAAAGAGGGGACACAAGGAATACTCCTTTTTAGAGAGCCGGGAGAGGGTGGAAGCCTGGCAGGGAGACTTGTGGACGGTCGCTTTTGAGCTGGCAGGGTGAACCTGGATTAAAACCGGGATAACCTTGTTCGTACACCTGCGTTAAAGGTTCCGAGTGGTCTGTCACAAGGCAGGCAATTTGGGTGGTACCGCGGTTTTGTTGTAATACAGGCCGTCCCAAGTGTGTAATTCACACCTGGGGCGGCTTTTTTTGCGCCCCAGGCCACATTCTAGGAGGGAAAGACAATGAAAGAACTGGAAAAATTGTATGACCCCGCCCGGGTGGAAGATGACATTTATGCCTTCTGGCTGAATGGTGGCTTCTTTCATACCAAGGCGGACAAGAACAAAAAGCCTTACACCATTGTGATGCCGCCGCCGAACGTAACCGGTCAGCTTCACATGGGACATGCCATGGACCAGACCTGGCAGGATATTCTCATTCGCTTTAAGCGGATGCAGGGCTATGCCGCTCTGTGGGTGCCTGGCACCGACCATGCTTCCATCGCAACCGAGGCTAAGGTTGTGGCAAAGCTGAAAGAAGAAGGCTTAAGCAAGGAAGAACTGGGTCGAGAGGGCTTTTTGGAGCATGCTTGGGCCTGGAAAAACCAGTACGGCAACCGGATTGTGGACCAGATTAAAAAGCTGGGCTGTTCCTGTGACTGGGAGCGGGAATGCTTCACCATGGACGAGCGTTGCAGCAAGGCTGTGCTTCGGGTGTTCAAGACTCTGTATGACAAGGGCTTGATTTACCGGGGCGAGCGGATTATCAACTGGTGCCCCCACTGCAAAACCAGCATCTCGGACGCAGAGGTGGAATACGAGGACCAGGACGGCAGCTTCTGGCATCTGCGCTACCCCATTGTGGGCAGTGATGAGGTGCTGATTCTTGCCACCACCCGTCCGGAAACCATGCTGGGCGACGTGGCAGTTGCTATCCACCCCGATGACGAGCGTTACAAGCACCTCCACGGCAAAAAGGTGCTGTTGCCCCTGCTGAACCGGGAAATTCCCATCGTAACTGATACCTATGTTGACCCGGAATTTGGCACTGGCGTGGTAAAGATTACCCCTGCTCATGACCCCAACGACTTTGAGGTGGGCCAGCGTCACAACCTGCCCCTGATGAGAGTGATGGACGACACCGCCCACATGACCGAGGATTGCGGCAAGTATGCTGGCATGGAACGCTATGAAGCCCGTAAGGCAATTGTGGCAGACCTGGAGCAGGCTGGCTTCCTGGAAAAGATTGAACCCCATGCCCACAACGTTGGCACCTGCTACCGCTGTGGCACCACCATCGAGCCCATGGTTTCCAAGCAGTGGTTTGTACGCATGGAGCCTTTGGCTGGCCCTGCCATTGATGTGGTGCGCAATGGCCAGATTAAATTTGTGCCGGAGCGTTTTGAAAAGCAGTACTTCCACTGGATGGAGAACACCCGTGACTGGTGCATCAGCCGTCAGCTGTGGTGGGGTCACCGGATTCCCGCTTACTACTGCGACAGCTGTGGAGAAATCCATGTAAGTGAGGAGCATCTGGATACCTGTCCTGCCTGTGGCGGTGCAGTTCGTCAGGATGAGGACACTCTGGATACCTGGTTCTCCAGCGCCTTGTGGCCCTTCAGCGTGCTGGGCTGGCCGGATAAGACCGAGGATTTGGAGTACTTCTACCCCACCAATACCCTGGTAACCGGTTATGATATCATCACCTTCTGGGTATCTCGTATGATTTTCTCCGGCCTGGAGTACACCGGAAGCATTCCCTTTGACACCGTGCTGATTCACGGCATCGTGCGTGATGCCCAGGGTCGTAAGATGTCCAAGAGCCTTGGAAACGGCATCGACCCGCTGGAAATCATTGCAGATTACGGCGCAGACGCCCTGCGTTTGACCATGGTTCTGGGTTCCACCCCCGGCAACGACATGCGTTTCTCGGATGAACGCATCAAGGCAAGCCGAAATTTTGCCAACAAGCTGTGGAACGCAACCCGTTTCGTTATGATGAACCTGCCCGAGGACTTCCAGCCAGGTCTGCCTGCGCCGGAACAGCTGGATTTGAGCGACAAGTGGATTCTGTCCACCCTGAACCAGCTGGCAAAGACTGCCACCGACAACCTGGAGAAGTTTGAGCTGGGTCTGGCTGCCCAGAAGGTACAGGACTTCATCTGGGAGGTATACTGCGACTGGTACATCGAGATTGCCAAGGTTCGCCTGAACTCCACCGATGCCCAGCAGGCAGACACCGCCCGCAAGGTTCTGGTGTATGTGCTGAGCCAGGCTTTGAAGATGCTCCATCCCTTCATGCCTTTCATCACCGAGGAAATCTACCGTGCACTGCCCGGCAGTGAGGAAACCATCATGTTGCAGCAGTGGCCGGAATTCAGCCAGGAGCTGGATTTTGCCGCCGATGAAGCAGATTTTGCCAAGCTGATGGACTTTATCAAGGCGGTTCGTACCATCCGTGCAGAGATGAACGTGCATCCCACCAAGCGCACCAGCATGGTGATTGAAACCGCTGACCAGAACGCTTTTGGTCGTGGCGGTGAGTATCTGGCAAAGTTTGCCTTTGCAACCGATGTAACCCTGACCGAGAAATATACTGGCGAAACTGCCGGTATGGTGCAGGTTATCACCGATGCGGCCCGTGGCTTTATCCCCATGATGGAGCTGATTGACCGGGAGAAAGAACTGGCTCGTCTGGAAAAAGAAAAGGCGGCCGCTGAAAAGGACATTGCTATGTTCCAGCGTCAGCTGGGCAACGAGGGCTTTGTGAATAAGGCTCCCGCTCATGTTGTGGAGGAAATCCGCCAAAAGCTGGCCCGCGCAAGCGAAAAGCTGGCCCGTGTGGAGGAATCCATCCAGACCTTGGGTTAAGGTGAAGAACTGTGAACGAGAAAACAAAATCTATATGGAGAGATGTGTTCCGGGTACTGTTCACCCTCTGTCTTGTGTACAGTGTGGCGTTTATCTTCGGCAACTCCCTACAAGTGGGCGATGTTTCCAGCGACCGCAGTGAGCAGGTGCGCCAGCTCATCAACCAGGTATTAGGTTTTGTGGGGCTGGGCCCGGTTTCACTGCATTTTGTCCGCAAGCTGGCCCATTTTGCGGAATTCATGATTATGGGTTTTTGGTTCATGCTGTGTCTGCGGGTGTATACAAGGCACTATATTCGGCATATCAGCTGGCCGCTGTTTTTGGGGCTTACCACGGCGGCGGTTGATGAAACCATCCAGATGTTTGTCAAGGGACGTGGCTCCAGCCTGAAAGATGTTTGGATTGATTTCTCCGGCTTTGTAACCGGGCTGTTCGTGGCGCTGTGTCTTTTGATGTTTGTGCAGATGTGCTGGATTTTGTATAAACACCGAAACGACGACAAGCCCCGGCCTAGGGTGAAGCAGCCACCGATGGATGAGATTGCTCCGGTGGAGGAAGAGGAATCCGACCAGTGGCAGGAATGGGAGGACTCCACCCAGGAGGATGAGGACTATGGAACCCATCTGCGCTACTGAGTGGCTCCAAACCCTGCCTGCCATGAAAGGCAAGGCAGGGCTGGAGCGCATGCAGGCTTTAATGGAACAACTGGGCAATCCCCAGGATTCCTATGATGTGGTGCATCTGGCAGGAACCAACGGCAAGGGAACGTGTGCTTCCTTGTTAAGCAATATCTTGGTGAAAGCGGGATACCGCACCGGGCTGACTATCTCTCCTTATGTGCTGGATTTCCGGGAGCGGTTCCAGATAAACGGGGTGATGATTTCGCCGCAGGAGCTGGAAGCTTTGGCGGACAGGGTGCGCACCGCCGCCCAAAAGGCCGGGGTGGAACCTGTCCAGTTTGAGGCCGTTACTGCGGTGGCTTTCCTCTGGTTTGCCCAGCAAGGATGTGACATCTGTGTGCTGGAAACCGGACTTGGCGGACGCTGGGACGCAACCAATGTGGTGAAGCGTACCCGGGTGGCGGGGATTACCCGCATTGACCTAGACCATACTGGGCTTCTGGGAAATACCCGACAGCAGATTGCTGCGGAAAAAGCAGGCATCCTGAAACCGGGGTGTATTCCAGTAAGCTATCCCCAGCAGTCGCCCGAGGTGATGCAGGTGCTCCAGCAGGCGGCGGAAAAGTTGGGGACAGAGCTTCGTGTTCCGGATTTGGCAAAGCTTCACTGGCACACCGATGCCCAGAAGGCAGTTACCCGGATGGAATATGGCGAGGTATCCTGTGTTTTGCCCTTTTTGGGACAGCATCAGGTATACAATGCCGCCATGGTCATCCAGATGGTGCAAGGGCTGAGGGAGTGTGGCTATGCCATTCCCGACACGGCTCTGGTTCAGGGGGTGGAAACCACCCGGTTTGCCGCCCGCATCGAGGTGCTGAACAAACATCCATGGCTTATTCTGGATGGCTGTCACAACCCGGCGGGGGCAAAGGCGCTGGCAGACACCCTAAAACAATGGGTGGATGCTCCCATTGTGGGGCTTGTGGGTGTGATGCAGGATAAACAGGTGCAGCCTATGCTGGAAGCGATGCTGCCTTTATGCAGTAAGCTGTATCTGGTACAACCGGACACACCCCGGAGTATGCCGGTGTCTGAGCTTGCGCAGTTGGTGCAAGCCGTTGCGCCAACCTTGCCCATACAGGTGGAAGAAAACCTGAAACAAGCCGCCCAAAAGCTCTTGGCAGAACAGGCGGATAGGGTGGTGTTTGGCTCGCTGTATCTTGCAAGCCAGATAAGACCTTTGCTCCAGGAAAACCCACAGCAAGAATAAAAATCCCCGCCGACGGAGTTTGGCAAAAAGTGCAATCCCAATCCCGTATACTGGTATGCAAACCGGTATACGGGATTTTCTTTTTGCAGAAAAGGAGACAAGCAGTATGGCAAGGGTACATTTCAGCAGTTCGGCACAGGTGCTGGCGGCCTATCTTTCCGGAGAAATTGACCACCATTCCGCCCAGAATCTGCGCCAGCTGATTGACAGCGAAATCAGCGAAACCATGCCGGAACAGCTGATTTTGGATTTTACCGACGTGGGATTTATGGACTCCTCTGGAGTGGGGCTAATTTTAGGCCGTGCAAAACGGATGCAGGCAGTGGGTGGTAGCGTACTGGTACAGCATGCGCCGCCTTCCATTCAAAAAATGTTGCAACTGGCCCATGTGGCCTATCAATCGTAAGGAGAAAAAACATGAAAGCAATCAATGTGATGAAGATGAGCTTTTATTCTCGCAGTGTGAATGAAGGGTTTGCCCGTGGTGCACTGGCGGCTTTTATTGCTCAGGCTGACCCCACCGTGCCCCAGCTGGCAGATATTAAAACCGCAGTCAGTGAAGCGGTGACAAACTCCATTGTTCACGCATACCCCCAGCAGGTGGGACTTGTCTATCTGACGGTCTGGATTTATCCAGAGGGGCAGATAAAAGTCACTGTGATGGACAAAGGTGTGGGAATTGAGAACATACAAAAGGCGATGGAACCCATGTACACCACCGGCGACCCGGAGGAACGGGCTGGCCTTGGATTTGCGGTGATGCAAAGCTTTATGGATAAGGTAAAGGTAACAAGCAGTACGGGCAAAGGTACCCGGGTGACCATGTGGAAGCAGGTAGGCGCAGGGCGGTGACTCCTTTTACATATCTATAAGAAAGGAGCGGTGCATATGCCCACAAAACTGGGGCCACGGGATGTGTTCATTGAGCAAAACCTGGGGCTGGTTCATGCCTGTGCAGGACGATTCAAAGGAAGAGGAGTGGAATACGACGATTTGTACTCCGCTGGGTGTATGGGTCTGGTAAAAGCCTACGATGGGTTTGACCAGGAGCGAGGGGTGCAGTTTTCCACCTATGCAGTGCCGGTTATCTTGGGAGAAATAAAAAAGTTGTTCCGGGATGGAGGTACTGTAAAGGTAAGCCGTTCGGTGAAAGAACTGGGGCTTCGGGTGAATGCGGCAAGAGAAAGGTGCATCAAGCAAACCGGACAAGAACCCACAGTGGGGCAACTGGCGGAGATACTGGATGTAAAAGCGGAGCAGGTAGCCATGGCCATCCGAGCCAACCAGCCCGCACTTTCATTAACACCGACGAACGATGAATCCGGCACAGCAGAACTGGACATCCGGGTGGAGTCCCCAGAAGAAGAGCTTTCAGATAAAATTGGCTTGCAGGAGGTACTTTCAAGACTTGCCCCCACCGACCGACAGTTGATTTTCCTGCGCTTTTTCCAAGGGATGACTCAAAGCGAAACTGCAAAGGTTTTGGGCACAACCCAGGTACAGATTTCCCGCAAGGAGCGAAAAATCCTCCAGGCCATGCGCTGTCAACTCATGGAATAAGGGGGATACGGTACATGTTGAATATGTACCGGTACTTAACAATCCAGACCCTCTACAGCCCGGCGGGCGTAGCCGGGAGGCTTTTTTGAAAAAAGTGAGAATTTTTTCAAAAAAGGTGTTGACTTCTTGGTTGGGGCTGTGGTATTATAACTGAGCCGCAAGGAAGCGGCGCTGCTGAAAAGCTGAAATGGCTGGTTGAAAAGCTGGTTGAAAAATATCAAAAAAGTGGTTGACAAATGGCCACTGACGAGATATAATAAGTAAGCTACCTCGAGAGAGGGCAGCGGTTATAGGACCTTGAAAATTGAACAATATCAAGA
>JAHLFP010000065.1 GCA_018883715.1 Candidatus Allofournierella pullistercoris
CGGATACCATGCCGGTTATGGGGGCTGAAAATGGCCTGAACCTTGCGCAGTTTGTGGGCGTTGGTCTGGATGAAACCGTAACCGTCGAAGACAACACCTTCACCTGGGAGGACCTTCTGGACCAGGTGAAATTTGCCGAGATGAGCAAGCTGGTTGGACAGGCTTACCACTCCACTGCTCCTGTTGCCAGTGTGAACAAGCCCGTCACCAAGGACGAGAATGGCCCTCAGGGCATTACCGCAACTCTGACCGGCGGCAGTTCCTCCACCAGCTACACCTCTGCTGACCTGCGTGCCGCCACCTTTGATGATGCTATCACCTTTGCAGTGGGCAAGAGCATGGGCAACGATTGCCTTTTGGCAAACGGCAAGGCCTATTCCGGCATTTACGGCCCTGGTGTCAACATTCACCGCACCCCTTACAGCGGTCGAAACTTTGAGTATTACTCGGAAGATCCCTTTATTTCCGGTATGGCCTGCGCCCAGGAAGTGGCAGGTATCCAGTCCAAGGGTGTCTATGTGTACATGAAGCACTTTGCACTCAACGACCAGGAAACCGCCCGTGACGGCATCAGCGTCTGGACCAACGAACAGGCCGCCCGTGAAATCTATCTGCAAGCCTTTGAGTACCCCATCCAGGAAGCAGACGCTATGTGCGTTATGACCTCTTTCAACCGGATTGGCTGCATCTGGGCTGGCGGCGACCGCAACCTGCTCACCAACATTTTGCGTGGTGAATGGGGCATGAAGGGCTTTGCCCTCACCGACTTCTCCAACAACAACAGCTACATGGATGTGGTGCAGGGTCTTCTGGCTGGCGGCGATGCCTGGGATTGCAACGACGCTAACAAATGGACCCCCATCCTGAACGAAAACAAGGACAATGCACCCCTTGTAAATGCAATGCGTCAGGCAACCCAGCGGATTTTGTACACCGTGGCAAATTCCAATGCTATGAACGGCGTTAGCCCCAATATGCAGGTGGTAGAAGTCATCACCTGGTGGCAGATTGCCTTTATCGCTTGCGATGTTGTATTCGGCGCACTTTTAATCACCAGCATTGTTATGCTGGTACGAACCAGCCGTAAAAACCGCAGTTCTGCTGCATCCTAACACTTCCCCCTCTTTTCTTTTTTCATACGCTTACATTCAGTTGCCGCTGATGTAAGCAACCCCCCTTTTCATTCTCTGGTGAAAACGGGGGGTTTTTATTTTTCAGTATTTATTCATCCCATATTTAGTGTATTTAGGCCTTAGTTGTTCCTGCTGTGGCACTGAGGTATCTCGCACTGTCTTCGCCCCCTGTTGTTGGCGGCGCTTTTGGGACAGTTCCAGCATCTGGCTCATGGTTTCCAGGCATCCCAGGGCAAGGCGGTTGAAGTACAGCTTGCTTTCCAGTTGTCCAAAGGCATAGGGGTGGCTGCCGGGTTGCAGGCTTACCGCAAGTTCAGTGCTGGTATAGCTTTCCATCACCCGGCGCACGGTATCCTCCAGGTTATCAAACAGTTGGTTGAGCAGTCTGCTTTGGTGGGGTGCAAAGGTTTGGCTTCGGCTTCGCAGATAGCCGTTCAGCTGTTCCACCTCGCTGAGCAGCTGCCGGTTGATGGGCAGAAGCTGGCTGTAAAATTCCTGCTGGTCTGGTGTCATCTGGGTTTGGATGTATTCCGCCAGCTCCTTTTCCAGCAGGTGGGACTGCACCATACAGCTTCGCATCTGGTTCAAATCCTGCGTTCCCTGCTGGTGCTGGTGGCGCATCTCCTCAATCATGGTTAAATCCAGGGCGAACAGCTCTTTTACATTTTGGGAAAACTCCCGCTTTGCGGTGGTGGGCAGTAAAAAACGATTGGCCAAAAATGCCGTGCCCGCCGCCAGGGCCACATACAGGATACGCAGTCCGCTGGCCGTCATCACTCCAAGGCTCATCTGGGCCATGGTAAGGCCGTAGCAGGTGGAGTACACCGTCATGGTCCAGGAGGTGACGGGGGCATAGTACATGAAACAGGTCATAATCATCATGATAATCAGATAGGCCGTCGTGCTTTTGAAAAACCACATCAGCACCAGCGTAACCGCCACTCCGCCCAGCGTGCCCAAAATACGGTTGTTGATACGCACCTGGCTTTCCTCTGCATACGGCATGAGCATCAAAAAGGCGGTCATGGGATACCAATAGGCGTGTTCCAGCCCGCTTTTCACCGAAAAGGCAAAGGAGATGCACAGCACCACCGAAAGCCGCAGGGCAAACCGGAGGGCAAACCGCTGTAGCACACCCTTGCGATGGGCATACACCTGCCGCTGTCGCTCCACCTGGCTGGGCAATTTCCAGCCTTTTTCCGGCTTTGCCCCCACACCAGAAGGCATGGCCTCCAGTGCTAAGGCCAGAATATCCAGCATCTGCTCCATGGCTTCTGCGCTGTCCGGCTCACTCAGACTGTTCTTCTGGCGAAACTGAGCCAGTTCCCTTGCACAGGCAAGGCCCGGCTTTTGGTTAATCTGTCCTGCAATCTGCACCAGCAGATGGGACAGGTCCTTGCAGTACAGTTTATCCTGATAGGTGAGCTTATCCGGAAAGAGAAAGTGCTCGGTAAAATAGTAAAATCGCTGGAAGAAAATCATGAACCAGTAGTTGATTTTCCCGTATCCGTCCGCAAGGTGGGTGAACCCTCTTGTGGTGTAAATCACCTGATTCATATGAACCAGCATCGCCGGCAGAGCATTGTGCTCTGCGGTGGGGCTTTCCCCTCTCGCCAGCTTGTCCAGCTGCTGGGCCAGATTGCCCAGTCCCTTGCGCACGGTGGCATAGTTGCGCTGGTGGTGCACCAAAAGACTGTGTGCCCACAGGGCAATCCACACCACCCCAAGGCCATAGCTTAGCACCCCTATCTGGGCCGGCAACTTCTGAGCAGTCACCGGCACCAGTTGTAAAAACACAAATTCCATGCCGTATACAAAATAGTTTTTGGGGCTAAACTTGTCGCTGAGTAGATACACCAGCAAAAACGGGATTACAAAATCCAGCGCAAGCATGGTCACAAAGGAGTAGCTTGCCATAAAAGCCGCAAGGCAGAGCAGCAACATCAACCCACAGGCACGGAGCATCTCCCGCCAGACAAACTCATTTTCATGCTTTGTGCGGAACAACAGGGTCAAAAAGGAGACCATAATCACATAATGGCGACCAAACAGCCCCCAGATGCTGAGTAATAAAAAAATCGAAACAAGGATGGTGGGCAAAGCGGCCTTCCAGCGACTTTGCCACAGTAGCATTCGCTCCTGTAATGGCTTCACCGTATCATCCTCCCAATCACATTGCGGGCAGATTTTACACCCGCCGTTTGTTTTTATTGTATCACACAAGGCTACAAACACAATGCCCCCGGTGGACAAAAAGCCCGGTTTCGCCCACCGGAACAGGGGCGGAAATCCCTTGAAGTTTGTCTCGCTTTTATCCCCGCCGGGCTGGACGTTATCCCCCGTCGCCCGCTTAAAATAAGAACAATTTGTTACTAACTGGCATATTTCATAAATGATTTCTCTTGAATTTGTTAACTTTGTATGAAAAGCATTGACTCCGCAGGAAAAATGCGGTACAATTTTAGCAGTCAATCAATACGACTGCTAAAAATACACTTTCCAGTTTTGAAAACTGTTTGAACATGAAAAGGGGGAACGCTTTATGAACACCAACAAATGCACCCAGAAAACCCTGGAAGCCCTGCAACAAGCCCAACGACTGGCCACCGAGTACCAAAACCAGTCCTTGGAGCCGGAACACCTGCTCACCGCCATTGCAAGCCAGGAGCAGGGTCTGATTCCCCAGCTTCTGCAACGGATGGGCATCGAGCCGGGCAACTTTTCCTCTGCTGCTGCCCAAAAAGTCTCGCTTTTGCCCCACGTCAGCGGCGGCGGACGGATGCCGGACCAGATTTACATCTCCCAAACCACCGACCAACTGCTGAATGCGGCGGAAAGCATCGCCCAGAGCATGAAGGACGAGTATGTGAGCGTGGAACACCTGTTCCTGGCTCTGCTGGAAAAGCCCAACAATGCGGTTAAGGAAATTTTCCGCACCTTTGGGGTGGACAAGGGCAAGTTTTTAAAGGCTCTGTCAGAGGTTCGGGGCAACCAGCGGGTCACCAGCGACCATCCAGAGGACACCTATGACGTGCTGAACAAGTACGGTCAGGAACTGGTGGAACTGGCCCGACAGAACAAGCTGGACCCGGTGATTGGCCGAGACAGCGAAATCCGTAACGTAATCCGAATCCTAAGCCGGAAACGGAAAAACAACCCCTGTCTGATTGGTGAGCCGGGTGTTGGTAAAACCGCCATTGCAGAAGGCCTTGCCCAGCGGATTGTCCGTGGCGATGTGCCGGAAAACCTGAAGGACCACAAGGTGTTCAGCCTGGATATGGGCGCACTGGTGGCCGGTGCCAAGTACCGGGGCGAGTTTGAGGAACGGCTGAAGAGCGTGTTGCAAGAGGTGAAAAAAAGCGAGGGACAGATTATCCTGTTCATCGACGAGTTGCACACCATTGTGGGCGCAGGTAAAACCGACGGCGCCATGGACGCAGGCAACCTGCTGAAACCTCTGCTGGCACGGGGCGAGCTCCACTGCATTGGTGCCACTACCCTGGACGAGTACCGTCAGTACATCGAGAAAGACCCGGCACTGGAACGTCGTTTCCAGCCGGTGATGGTGGATGAACCCACCGTGGAGGATACCATTTCCATTCTCCGTGGTTTGAAGGAACGGTACGAGGTTTTCCACGGCGTTAAGATTCAGGACAGTGCTCTGATTGCCGCCGCTACCCTGTCCAACCGGTATATTTCCGACCGTTTCCTGCCGGACAAGGCCATTGACCTGGTGGACGAAGCCTGCGCCATGATTCGTACCGAGCTGGACTCCATGCCCGCCGAGCTGGACGATCTGCGCCGCAAGATTATGCAACACGAAATCGAGGAAGCCGCCCTGAAAAAGGAGACGGACTCCTTGAGTGCCCAGCGTCTTGCCAGCCTGCAAAAAGAGCTGGCTCAGATGCGGGAGCAATTCACCACCATGAAGGCTCAGTGGGAGAACGAAAAGAACAGCATCGGCAAGGTGCAGAGCATCCGTGAACAGATTGAGCAGACCAACGCCGCCATCGAAAAGGCAGAGCGTGAGTACGACCTGAACAAAGCCGCCGAGCTGAAATACGGCCAGCTGCCCAGCCTGCAAAAGCAACTGGAAGAGGAAGAGGCCAAGGCCGAACAGGAAAACCCCAGCCAGGCCAACCTGTTGCGGGACCGGGTTACCGACGAGGAAATCGCCCGTATCGTGGCCCGCTGGACGGGTATTCCGGTGGAAAAACTGGTGGAAGGCGAGCGGGAAAAACTGCTGGGCCTGGAGGACATCCTCCACAAGCGGGTCATCGGCCAGAGTGAAGCCGTCACCAAGGTGAGCGAGGCTATCCTGCGCAGTCGTGCAGGCATTGCAAACCCCAATCGCCCCATTGGTAGCTTCCTGTTCCTTGGCCCCACCGGTGTGGGTAAAACCGAGCTGGCA